>JBGCFH010000161.1:0-24526 GCA_045106825.1 Saprospiraceae bacterium
AATTACAACAGGTGCTTCAATGGGTCTCTTTTCAACATTAGCTACTTTAGATAAAGGAAGTAATGTCTTATGTCCGCTTCCATTCTATCCTCCGTATTATCATTATTGTAAGATATTAGGATTAGAAATTAAGTTTTATAAATTACACGAAAGACTAGGATGGAAACCTGATGAAGCTGAGATTATTGATTTAATAGATGTTAAGACCCAAGGTATCATTTGGAATTTTCCTAATAACCCTACGGGAAGCTTTATCGAACTTAATAGCTTTAAAACTTTACTACGATTATGTCAAGAAAGGATATTAATTATCAAAGATGATGTTTATGAAGATTTTATTTATACTGAAAGTTTTACAAAAAAAATTAAAAAATATGAGATTATCGTTTCTATAAAAAAAATAAAAAAAAAAACAGGTTTATCTGTTGAAAGAATTGGCTATATCATTGCCACACCTAATCTTTTGGAAAAGATTATGAAAGTTCATTGGAAATTAACCATGAATTCATCACTATCTTCTCAACTCTTGGTATTAAACACTTTAAATAAATTCTCTCAAAACAATCAAATAAATAATTTAATAAGACAAAATAGAGATACTTCTTATGATATCCTTACGAAGTGTGAACACTTAAAGCTAATAATTCCTGAAGGAGGATTATTTCACTGGATAAAAATAAAGAACACACAAATTGAAACTGAAAAATTATGTAAAGAATTAATGTTAAAAGAAAATATATTAATTCAATCTGGGCGAGCATTTGGAACTGAAAAGAATTACATCAGGTGTTCATTTGCTATAGCTCCCGAACTTATTACATATACATATAGTAAATTAACTAATTTTTTTAATGAAATATTATGAATAAAAACACAATTTTACTTATCTCTGGTAGCATTCGTCCTGAGTCTTATACTCGTACTTTAGTTGATTTTATAGGGAATGAATTAAAAAAGAAAGGCTATAATCCTATTCATTGGGATTTACTTGAAAAGCCTTTACCTATAGCTAATCCTCTATACCACAAAGACCAAGTTAACTATCCAGATGAAAAGGTTATAGAGTTTGTCAGCTATGCTAAACAAGCTTCAGGATTTGTATTTGGAACTCCAATTTATCATAATTCTTATTCTGGAGTCCTAAAAAATGCCTTGGACCATCTATCAATGGTTCACTTTAAAAACAAACCAGTTGGATTAGTAAGTCATGGAGGAAATCGTTCCTCACAAGGAGTTGACCATTTACGGATAGTTACTCGTGGATTGCTTGGAATTGCTATTACTACACAGGTTTGCACATCAAAAGAAGACTATTGCTACAATGATGAAGAGTATAATGTTTCTAATTCTAGTATTATTCAAAGAACGGAAAGGTTTGTCAATGAAATGGATGATTTCTGTAAAGTTTTTAATAAATGACGAATTATCTTTCTAATAGACTTGTCAGATGATAAATATCATAAACTGTAAACAATTGATTATCAATACTATTAAATCAACTTAAAATTCATATCAACTTTGTAAGTTGTTGTAAATCAACGTATAAAAATGCTTAAAACATATTATAATACTTATCATTTGACAACACTAATATAATTATCTATAAGAAAAAATATAAAACTTTCTTCTTATTCACAATGGTTTGTGTAGTTTGATTTAGAATAACGTGAACTAAGGATTAGATTAGTTTATAATATTCTGATAATGAATTGATTGAAATGGCGTCAGGACTAACGCCCTTAAAATAAAAATGAAAATTATTCATCTAATCAAGTAGGAGAAAGTTAGAGAACATATTAGACCTATAGCTATCTGCAATGGTGTTATACTAACTTCCTCCTACTCGATTAGTCATTATCTAGCAGTCTTACTTACACTATCTTATCTATTCCACTTTATCTTGAATAGAAGTTCGCTTAGCAAACAAAACAGGTGCTTTATGATAACCCATAAAAATAAAGTCTAAACAACGTTCTCCTTCTTTCAGATTTAAAAATTCTACTATTGGTTTGTCGTAAGCATATTTCGGCGAAGTCTAATACATTCCGATTTCATAAGCATGAGCAGACAACTAAATATTCTGAACCGCACAAGGAACTACATTTTTTTCTTCGACTACTGGAATAGATTTACTTTGGATACACCATTGTATTACAAAATCACACCTTCACGCCTTTCATCCGCAACAGCAAAAAATTCATCATTATCTTTCACCACTGCATTCACGCAACCAAAAAACAAGGATTTTTGATTAAATAAAATCAAATCTTGTTCAATATCTTTTGACCTTGGAAACGATTCAAAACCTTCTTTTTCCACATTAAAATGATTACCAGAAAGATGAACACGAGGTGCTTCAACCGCATCTAAAGGCGATAAATTATAATCCAATAACAAATGCAAAAACTGCATAATCATCGACGGAATTCGTCCAGCTCCACCTGTTCCAACAGTTGCTTTAAACCGATGCTCCGAATCTAAAACCAAGGTTGAAGCCATCATTGATGACAATCGAACATTTGTCCGCCAATTATGAAAACCTTCGGGAACAAGTGCTGCTTCGCCCAACATATTGTTAAGCATCATTTCAGTGTTTTCTATATAAAATCCATTGCCTTCGCCGTTAGTTGATGTAAGGCTAACAGCATTTCCTGATTTATCTACAACATTAAAATGTGTAGTACTTCCATGTTTTGAAGTATGTCTTTTTAAATTCTCTGTTAGAGCTTTCGCTAATTGATGCGGTAATTTTCCAAAATCAGCTACTTTTTCTAACATTTTGTGTAAGTTCAAAATATAATCTTTACTCAAATGACTTTCAGCAGTTTTCTCTAAATTCATCATCATTAAAGCGATTAAAGAACCTCCTGTACTTGGTAATGGATTTGTTAATATTTGATGATTGTTATAATTGAATTTTAATGGCTCTCGAATGATAACTTCGTATTTTTCAAAATCTTCTCGACATAAATAACCACCCTTAAATTGTTGTGTTTCAGCAATCTTCTGAGCAACTTCACCAAAGTAAAATGCTTCTTGCCCTTCACGGCTAATAAAATCTAAAAAATCAGCAATCTTAGGAACATGATGTAATGACCCTGCTTTTTTGATATTTCCATGTTTATCAAAAAAGGTAGGTAGAGATAATGGAGAAACCCGAAATATTGGTTCTAATAGTTTTAAATCTAAAGCCTGAAAGGGAACAAGTTCAATACCATTTTTTGCAAACTCCATTGCAGGTTGTACCAATTCACGCATAGGAATAGAACCAAAATCACGATGTAAAGCAAAAACTCCTGCGATTGCTCCGGGTACAGCAACAGAACCATGTCCAACATGAAAATCTTCTGTAGTATCTCCAAAATCAACTGTAATAGGGAAAAAGTCAACTTCTGAAACAGGTCGTTTATATCGAGGCGTTTGACAAAAGAAGTCATATAATCGTACTTGTCCATCAAATAATACATTAGCGAAAGCTCCACCTCCTGCTGAACTCATACATGGTTCGGCTACAAATGAAGCAAAAAATGCTGCAATTGCTGCATCAACTGCATTACCTCCAACCTTTAAAATCTCTGACGCTGCTTGTGCGGTAACTTGATGTCCTGCTGATATTTTCATAAATCTTAGTTGTAACTATTGAGCGAATTTAAAACTCTTTGAGGTAAAATAAAAGCCATCTAATTAGATGGCTCTACAATCTTTAATATTTTATCAATAGTAACTTGTTTAGGGTTACCTTTTCCTTGTGCAATTTTTCCTAATCCTGCTCCTTGTATTCCTATTAATTCTCCTAAATCATCATACGATAATCCGTGTTTTCGTCGGTAATTTTCAATTTTTGCAGATAGAGTTCCGCTATTATCATATAACGGATCGTAACCTATAAAAGCAATGGCTAATGGATAGAAACTAATTGAAGGTAATCTTCTATCATATTCCCAAAGTATCAGTGTACTATCTGTAATTCCTATGTCTTTTGCCGCTTGAATAACAGATAGATTCAAATCTAATCGCTTTCTCCTCAGATGCTGTCCAAATGTCTGTAACACTGTTGGGTACTGCGGATGCTTTAAGCGGCGACCTTGTAATCGGAGGTTTTGAAAAAGGTGCTGAACCCTTCACCATTCGTAGAAGTCAAACTAACAGCATTTCCATCTTTATCTACGACATTAAAATGCGTTGTACTTCCGTGTTTGGACGTATGTTTTTTTAAGTTTTCCGTTAAGGCTTTCGCCAATTCGTGTGGTAATTTTCCAAAGTCAGCGACTTTTTCTAACATTTGGTGCAAGTTCAAAATATATTCTTTACTCAAATGATTTTCGGTTGTTTTCTCTAAATTCATCATCATTAAAGCAATTAATGAACCGCCCGTACTTGGTAACGGATTTGTAAGAATTTGATGATGGTTATAAAGAAAACTTAATGGCTGACGAACGATAACCTGGTATTTTTCAAAATCCTCACGAGTCAAATATCCACCTTTTGCTTGTTGTGTTTCAACTATTTTTCGAGCAACTTCACCGAGGTAAAATGCTTGTTCACCTTCACGACTTATAAAATCCAAAAAGTCGGCAATCTTCGGAACATGATGTAATGAACCTGTCTTTTTTATTTCATTTTTATCATTAAAAAAAATAGATTTTGATAAAGGAGAAACTCTAAAAATCGGTTCTAATAATTTTAAATCTAAGGCTTGAAACGGAACGAGATCAATTCCATTTTTTGCATATTCCATCGCTGGTTGTATCAATTCTCGCATCGGAATCGAACCAAAATCACGATGCAATGCAAACGCTCCAGCAATCGCTCCTGGTACAGCAACCGAACCATGTCCAACATAAAAATCTTCTGTTGCATCTCCAAAGTCTACCGTAATAGGGAAGAAGTTTACTTCTGAAATCGGTCGTTTGTATCGAGGCGTTTGGCAGAAAAAATCATATAACCTTGTCTGACCTTCAAACAAAACATTAGCGAAAGCGCCGCCAGCAGCCGAACTCATACACGGCTCTGCTACAAACGATGCAAAGAAAGCTGCAATTGTTGCATCAACTGCGTTTCCTCCTATTTTTAGAATTTCAGAGGCTGCTTCTGCCGTCTTTTCATGTCCTGCGGATATTTTCATTTTGTTTGGTTTTTGTTTTCAACAATTTATATGAATTGCTGTTTGAATACAGATGTGGATTCGTAGAACTATTAAAAAAGCTAAAATATGACTTCTTTAAGAATATTCATTCTATTTATTTCAATTCTATTTATTTCTTGTAATAATGATAACACTCAAAAAACTGAACCAACACCCAAAAAACCAATTAACTATTTAGCATTAGGAGATTCTTATACAATTGGACAAAGTGTTGCGGAGACAAAACGTTTTCCTGTTCAGCTAATTGATTCGTTACGAGGAAGAGATTATTTGGCGAATGATGCAAAAATTATCGCTCAAACTGGTTGGCGAACCGACAACTTAATGAATGCTATTATAGCCGAAGAACTTACAGATACATTCGATATTGTTTCTTTACTAATCGGTGTGAATAATCAGTTTCAAGGTAGAACTGTAGAGCAATATCGAGCACCTTTCAGAGAATTGTTAGAAAAGGCAATCGAACTTACTGGTGGCGATGCGACTAAAGTTTTTGTGGTATCTATTCCAGATTATGGTGTAACACCTTTCGGTATGACTCGTAATCCTGAAGAAATTGCAGAAGAAATTGATGAATTTAATGCTGCAAATCTTGAAATATCAGATAGCTTGAATGTAACTTATTTTAATATTACACCGATTTCTCGACAAGCAGAAAACAATCCCGATTTAATTGCTAATGATGGTTTACATCCTTCTGGAGAAATGTATCGACTTTGGGTGAAATTGATGTTGGATGAAGTGGAAAATATGGTTCGATAAAAGTAGAAATGTAAGATGAGAAAGATGAGAAAGATGAGAAAGATGAGAAATGCTTTATATTTTTCATTTTTTTGAATGGTCAAACAAAATTGTAATCGTAGAAAAAAAGAGATTATCTTAAAAGTCATGTAAAGAACAAGTTTGCTAAAACTTTAAATCCTATGATGTGATAGTTTTAATAAACTTAAATTCAATTTATTACAAATAAATATAAATAATATTTGTAATAAATTTTGACTTTTAAAACAACCTCTTTATTATCAGCCATTCTCGGTTTAAAAATTTTTATAATGCGTTTTATAAAGAATTGATGCTTTTAATGACTTTTTTTGCTTAAATAAGAACATTCGACAGGCGATTTTAAATCGAATGTCGTCAACTTAAGGAAAAGAACTAAGTTTTTAGCAAGTCACCTGATGACTTTATGTATGTAGCTTCACAAAAAGAAAATTTGATTCAAATTGTTTGCAAAATGAAATTTGACCAAACCTATTATTCAGAGAAAGAATATGCTGTTTTGCGGGAATTTGTGTCTACTGTTATTCAGAAGGAAGCAGAGCAAATTGTATTGAAAAAGATGTAAAAAATAACTATAAGATAGATGGTTGTTTTTGAGTTTTCTTATTTTCTCAAAAAACGATTTTATTAAGGGAATGGGTAGATTATTTGTTACCTGTTCCCTAAATATTGAAATTCCGAATGGATTTATAGTAGAAAGTTTACCTGAATCTATTTCTTATAAATTACCAAATGGAGATGGTAGTTTTATATTTGCTATTCAAGATAAAAATGGTGTGATTACGATTAGTAGTGAAATGAATATTCGGAAAGCAAAATTTGAAGTCCATGAATATCAAGCGATTAAGACGCTATTTGATAGTTTGATAGAGAAACAAACGGAACAAGTAGGATTAAAAAAATAGTAGTAGAGAAATGTTTTGTATAAATAATTGATTATCAATATAATAACCTGTCAGATTTCAAAAACCTGACAGGTTTATAGTGGAATGTTTTAATCATCAAACATAAGCCTTAACAAACTTATTACGAATTATATCATATAAATCTTTTGACCTAATCGCAATCCCAACTTCTGTAGTATTCCCAAACGAAAAGTGTCGGAAAGCACCAAAATATAAGATATTTTCAATACGAGTCATTCGATTATAAACCGCCATAATTCGTGGAATATTCAAGTGATAATCATTGCGAAGTAAATAAAATAGACCTTTAAAAATGCCTTTGTTTAAAAGTTGTTTTTGTTTATCTGTTAAATCTCCTTCCTCAATACGTTCGTTAGGATTCACCCAAATGTCATTTGTTTGAGCAAAAAAGGCTTCCATCGTTCCTAAGAAAAACTTATCCGCTTCTGTTTTTTCAAAAATATTATACAAAGTTACTTTACCAAAATAACCTTCAGAATCTGGATAACGAGCATAAATATAGCCTAAACCGTGAATGACGTAATCTATTGAATGACGTTTTGCTTTTGTTTGAAAATAAGGATTGATAAATGAACGACCTAACTCAATCCATTGTTGAGATTTCCATTTATCAGAATATTGATAATGTGCACCCATTGGACCATGTTCGTAAGTATCTTTATTATGAATAATATACCGATACCCACCAATAATAGCATCAATAGTTTCTTCAAAATTTGGATTCAAAATCACCAATTGTTCTGTTTCTGGACGAAGGTCAAATTCATCGTAATCGTTGCAGCCAACTCCACCACCATCATTCCGAAAAGCCCATTCACGAATAATCGTTAACATTTTCATTAGTTCTGGATATTCGTGCCATTTGACCAAACAAATAATCATTCCTGTATCTTCAATAGAATTATTAGAATCTTTAGAAAGATGATGAAGTGTTTGTATTTCTTCCGTTAAAACACTTTCGTCAATTAGTTCCTTGATTCCTTTACGAATATCTGTTTCGGATAGAAACGGAAAAACAGGATATGGTTGATATAGTTTCTTTTCATTATCGTAATAATCCGCAATATTAACGGATATTTGCTCTGCTTTTAAGACTTTCTTCATATTGCTCAAAATCTAATTTATCGCTATTCATGGCATAAAGGAAATTATACAATTTGTCTGCTATTACTCGTTTTTCTTGCTTTGTTTCTTTGTGTTCAGAATTTTTTAAATTTATCGGTTTTGAAAGAAACATTTTTAATAGTCCATTCGCTGTCAATATTTCACGTATTTGAAAAAAGTTTTCTAAAGGCACATTCTTTAGCCAAGAATACTTTGCTCTAAAATTAGAAACTTTATAAAATAGCGGACTATTTGCACCTTCGATTTTCATTATATGAATAGGCGTGTTGTACTTACGTGCAAAATCTAAAAATGTTGTTCTCCATCGTCTGTCTCTCAATAAACCTTCCTTATTATATCGAGAGTTTTTGCCTGCTGCATAGAATACTACAATCTTTCCTTCTTGATACGCTTTATCAATTTCGCTTATGTCGACCTTCTTTTTACTCATCGTATCTACAGGAATAATTATTCCTTCAACCAAGTAAAAACAAATCAACTTATTTGCCAAAATCGCAAAATCTTTTCGCTCTCGACCCAATGCCACCGCAGTTGCTAAGACATCAGCACCACCAGGATGATTAGCGACAATCGTTATCGCACCAGTTTTAGATAGATATTCTTTTCCAATCAAATCAATCTTTAAACCAGTTTCTCGCATCGTTGCTTCTGCGAACTCCACATCTTTACAATGACTGTATTTCCGACCGATTTTATTCGCTCGACCAATCATCAATACAGGCATATTATTCAAAATAAAGTCTACTATTTTGACTTTCCATTTTGACATATTTGGTACGACATCAGCAATAGAAAAGATATTTCTCAATGTTATTCTAATTTAGTTTATCAAAATATTGACAAAATTAGAATTTTCAACCAGAATTAGCAATTATAATAGGGTAGGAGTTTCCGATTTGTGTCAAGAATTGAGTTAGAAGGAAGTGAAAATGATGAAAATTAAGCTTTTTTGGTAATAATTGATTGATAAATATGTCGATAACAATCATACTCACCACTAAATTTACTATTAATACCAGCTTTTAATGCTGCTGCAAATTGTTGATTATAACGTTCTAAATCATTTGCAGAATTATAATAATGTTCATATGATAATAAAATATTTTCCTCATCTAACTTTTTCTTTTAAAAGCTATGGCCAGTAAAATAACCCGTATTCAAAACATCATCCAAATGATCTTCTTCAAAATAAGTTTCCCAACGCTCAGCGATAGATATATTAACTTTACATGTAACTTGATAGATAATCATCCTTTCAGTAATAGTTAGTAAGTGATAGGTAGTTCAAAATAAATGTAAAAACTACCTATCACTTACTACTTTAATTGTAACTACTCAGCATGATTAATAATCTGCGTTTAATTAGGTTATAAAACCAATTCTTTAGATGCAAAAATGCTAAGAAGCACTCGATTTTTAAACTTTCGAGTATTACTTGACTATACAACATCTATAAAATTGGGTTTTTAACCCGATTAAACGAACAATTTTATAGAAGCTGAGTAGTTACCTTTAATTTATAAAGTTCCTCTTAATTCTTGTTCTCTTTCGATTGCTTCAAATAATGCCTTAAAATTACCTTTTCCGAAAGAAGTTGCTCCTTTACGCTGAATAATCTCAAAAAACATCGTCGGACGAGGTTCAACTGGTTTTGTAAAGATTTGAAGTAGATAACCTTCATCATCTCTATCGACCAAAATTCCTAATTCTTTCAACGGCTCAAGGTCTTCATCAATTGGGCCAACTCGCTCTAATAAAACATCATAATAAGTCGTCGGAACACGCAAAAACTCAATACCACGATCACGCAAAGCGGTTACTGTTTCCAGAATATTAGAAGTTGCAACGGCGATATGTTGAACACCTTCACCTTCATAAAAATCTAAATATTCATCAACTTGTGAGCGTTTCAAACCTTCCGCAGGTTCATTGATAGGAAACTTAATACGACCGTTGCCATTGCTCATTACTTTACTCATCAAAGCCGTATATTCAGTCGAAATATCATTATCATCGAATGATAAAATATTAACAAAACCTAATACTTTTTCATAAAACTCTACCCAATAATCCATACGACCTAATTGAACATTTCCAACCATATGATCGACATACTTTAAGCCGACTGATTCAGGATTGTAATATGGTGTTTCCCACTTTTTGAAACCCGGTAAAAAAAGTCCATTATAATCTTTACGTTCTACAAAAACGTGAACTGTTTCACCATAAGTATAAATTCCTGAACGTACCACTTTACCATTTTCATCTTCTTCCGTTACAGGCTCAAAGTAAGAAGTTGCTCCTCGCTTCATTGCTTCTTCATAAGCATAAGTTGCATCATCTACCCAAAGTGCAATTACTTTCACACCGTCACCGTGCTTGTCGATGTGTTCGCCTACTTTCGTTCCACTTTTAAGAGGAGAAGTTAGAATTAAACGAATCTTATCCTGTACAACAACATAAGATTCTAACTCACGGCTACCTGTTTCCAAACCTCTATACGCCAAAGATTGAAACCCAAAAGCTGTTTTGTAAAAATGAGCCGCTTGTTTGGCATTGCTTACATATAATTCTAAATAATCAGTTCCATTTATAGGCATGAAATCTTCTGCCTGCTCAAATATTTTTGGAATTTCGGTTGTTAACATTGACATGATTTTATAGCATTTTTGTTAGTAATAAAATATTTAGTTGTTTTGACAATTATTGCATTAACAAATTTAAGATTATTATCTTATTAACCTAATAAAAATTTATAAAAATAATTGTTTGGAAATTAAAAAATAATTTTGATAATAACTGAAAGGGTAGAGTAGGGCAAAAAATTAAAAGTTGGAAGACATTTTAAAAAATGCCTTCCAACTAAAAAAGTTATTTTACGTCAAATAGTCATTAATTTATTCACAAGTACAAGTATATTCTTCTTTTGGACCATCAACAAAACTTTGATCTAAAGTCAAAATACAACTATCTTCACTATAGTAAAATGTTCCGCCACTATTAAATGAAATCTGGTCGTTACTAATTTGAAAAGTGGTACTGTCTTCTAACGTACCATTTTTATAAAATTTTGCAGTATTATCTGCATTAATTTCAATAGTTCGTGTGTAACCTTCTGTTGTCGGATTTTGAACTTCGGGTGTGTTTGGTGTAAAATAAGACGTTGATTGTAACCAATCCCAACTACCGTAAATTCCACTATTTGAATTGGCACATTCTGGTTCTGTATCTTCATTACAAGCCGCAAAAACGAATAACAATCCAATGGCAATAATTAAAATCTTCTTCATGATTTAAATTTTAATAATTTTAAAAGTGAGTGTGTTAATTATTAATACTTGTGCAAATATTCATTAATTAGTTGCTTTCTAATTCTATTCAAATGAAATATTTTCACTAATTACGATTTAGAAACTCTAATTGTATATCAAAATAACACAAAAGTAACATTTCATTTATTTTTTGAGCCATTTCAAAATGTTTACCTTTGATTACAATATTTAAAATATACTAACCAAATACAATTATGTTAACGACAGTATTTTTACCATTATCTCTTTTTATTATTATGTTAGGAATGGGTTTATCACTCGTTGTTGATGATTTTCTTCGTGTGTTTAAATATCCAAAAGCTGTAGCCATTGGATTGACGAATCAGTTAATTTTATTACCAATTATAGGTTTTTTGATTGCATCGAATTTTGGTTTAACACCAGCATTTGCCGTTGGAATCATGATAATTGCAGCTTGTCCTGGAGGTGTTACTTCCAACTTAATTACACACGTAGCAAAAGGCGATACGGCTTTGTCCATTACTATGACTGCATTTGCAAGTTTTGTTACTGTTTTTTCGATTCCTTTGATTATCAATTATGGATTGGTAGAGTTTATGGGCGAATCACAAAC
The DNA here is from genome assembly GCA_045106825.1 of Saprospiraceae bacterium. GTDB lineage: Bacteria > Bacteroidota > Bacteroidia > Chitinophagales > Saprospiraceae > CAWVWD01. Next base: position 11,884 of record JBGCFH010000161.1, read on the forward strand.
CATCAAGTTGCCATTACTTGAAACAATGGGAAAAATTATCATTATCACGATTTTTCCAGTTGTATTAGGAATGTTGATTAGAATTAATAAACCTGATTTTGCAATAAAAATGGAGCGACCAAGTAGAATTGCTTCAACGATTATTTTTATTGTCATTTTAGTCGCTATTATTATTTCAGAACGAGAACGATTAATAGAATATTTTGTAGCATTAAGTGGTGCGACATTAGCCCTAAATATAGCAACAATGTTGTTGGGTTACATCGCAGCAAGATTATTCAAACTAAATTTAAAGCAAAGTTTATCTATAACAATCGAGTCAGGAGTTCAAAATGGAACATTAGCAATTGTGATTGCTGAAAGTATTTTGAACGAAGCCGAAATGGCATTACCAGCAGGTGTTTACAGTATTTTGATGTTTGTTACAGGTGGGATTTTGATGGCTTATTTTGGAAATAGAAAATAATAGAAAATAGTCTTGTTAATAGATACAATACAGCAAAGACCTGACAGATTTTAAAAATCTGTCAGGTCTGCTAATCAATAAATTACTCTTCATCATACTCATAAAGTTCATATAACTCAATAATCCGAATCAACTTTTTTGCATAATTCTTATCCGAAGCATAACCAGCTTTTTGCAAACCGATTGCCCAACCTTCATAATCAGTCATTTCCAATTCATACAGCGATTTGTAGCGTTCATTTTGCAATACTTTACTATGATAGCGATAACTCGCCCAAGCACTTTCAAATTTTAAAAATTTATCATAACGAGTATCATCATGAAATGTATAACATCTTCCTCGCTGTCGTTTTTGTCCAGGAGTACATTTGATACCAAAATGATTGTTAATCGTTCGAGCCATTTTACTTTTACCAAAACCAGACTCAATCAGACCTTGTGCTAAAGTAATACTTGCGGGAATATGATATTTTTCTTGTTCTGCTACTGCAATATGAGCAAAACGATCAACGTAATCAAAAGCTTTTTGATGATAATCTTGAAGTTGTCGTTGAGGAATTTTGGATACGAAAGTCATGACAGTTGTATCTATGGTTGAATTTTCTTTTTGTTCTTCTTGCCGTTGTTTCTTTTCTTTTTCCTCTTGTTCTATTATCATAAAAAAGTCATTCAGATTCATCAATGTATCAACTTTTGTTGTATCAGTCACGAACCCAAATCCTGTATTAGGAAATGTGAAAAATGCAATGAGTAACAGTGTTTTAAGAGTAGTAAATTTTAATGTTAGTGTCCTTTTCATGTTTTATAATATTCAGTAGTGGATTTGGAATGTTACAATTTACAATTATTATTTTTTTAATAATAATAATTTATCAACAATTTTTATCGCTTTTTTTAGCCTAAGTTGTTTATTACCAATGAGTTTAATATATTTTTTATTGTATTCAATAAGTTTTGATTCATACATTTCAAATAATTCTTCTCTAAATTCTGGATGCTCTCGTTGTTCATCATATTCCCACGGAACATCAGTTCCACACAAGAAATACAAGTCATAATGACATTGTTTTATCTGTTCTAAAGTCCACTTGTCACACTTTCCATACTTTACGGTTGACCATATTTCGATGACAATCAAGTCTGTATCACAGAATAAAACTTCATTCGCCTCTTTTTCTTTTTTGGCTTCCGCCAATAATTGCCCTTGTGCAATGGTAATTAAATCACTTTCTTCATAAGGTCGATTCAATTTATCAATATACGATCGTGCATATTCTTCGACCCAAGTTGTACGATAATATTTTGCTAATTGTTCAGCCAAAGTCGATTTTCCAGTTGATTCTGGCCCGATAAACACTATTTTCTTCATCTTTATCAATGGTATTTGGACTTTAGATAAAAGGCATTTTTTAATATAAAATTTATAAAAAAATTATTGACTATCAATTTTAAATACATTAAAGAAAATGGAATTCAAAATCATCTAATATCTAATAATAGTTATACCAAAACACTTCCCTCAATCTCCAGAATCAACTTACTACCGAAACAACCGCCAGGTGTTTGAAAACCAATTTTAAACTCACCATTCCCGATTTTTTTGACAATATGAACAGCGACTTGAGCCGTATTTTCATAAGCATCTTTAACTTTTAGTATTCCAGATTTCTTTTCGCCTTTTTCATTAGAAATTTCAGCATAGAAATAAGATTCAGATTGTAATCTTTCATTCGCATCCAAACCTGAAGGTCGAGCGTTAATCACTGTTTTTGCAATCGTTTTTACAATAGAATTTTTCAACAACCATTTTAATTTAGTCGTTAATCTCATTGCATTTACACCCTTTTCGGTTGTTGCCAAATAGGCTTCAACGTTTGGAATATTTGCGGTATAATAAGCCGTTGAAACATCGCCCCAAGGTGCAGTTGCACAAATACTTTCGTACCAATCGCCAAACTTAAAAGTTCGTGTTTTTTGAGCTAAGGGAACAGTTGTAATCTTTCCATCTTTACGAATTGTTGCACCGTTTGGCAAATTTTCAATCGTTGATAAAGCTGTTCCTCTCGAAACGCCACCATTTTTCATTGCAATCGCCAACGTCAAATGCGTTGCATCAGGTAATTGTTCATGCAAATGAGCGACCAAACAATCCGAAGGCACAACATCAAAGCCAACACCAGGCATCAACATAATTTGTTGTTTCATAGCTTGTTCATGCAAATCATGAGCATATTCAAAACCTTCGACTCGACCCGACAAATCCAAATAATGCACATAATTGCGTAAGCAAGCGTGAATCATCGGTTTTGTTGTAAAATGAAAAGGTCCAGCACAATGTAATAGCAAATCAATATCGCTCAAATTCTGATTTAAAATATCATCATTTTCTAAATCAAAAACCCGAAACGGCAAATCAAACCGTTTTGCCAAAGCCTTAACTTTTTTCTCATTTCGACCAGCGATAATTGGTTTAAATTGCTTACGTTGAGCTTCTTCCAAGATTAATTCGCCAGTATAACCAGTGATTCCGTAGAATAATGTTTTCATAGTTTTTCCTTTCGAGTTTTGGGTTTAATAGTTTCAATAACCGATTTGAATCTTTATAAGATATGAACTATTACACGGTGTATATTTTTTATAAAGCAAAAATCTGTCGTCAATTCATCGAACCCATAACTAAAATCACAATTGTTTCAACATCCAGATATTACAACCAGAATGTCCCGAATTTCCTAAAGGATTTTGAAGACGTGTAAAACCTAATTTTTCATAAATATTAACAGCTTTCGCATAATGTGGCAAACTTTCGATATACATTTCTGTGTAACCATAGTCTTTAGCCGTTGCAAGAGATTTGTCCATCAATAATCGTCCAATTCCTTTACCTCTTGCGGCTTTCGCCAAATAGAACTTGACTAATTCTACACAGCCTTTCGGCAAATTATCCGTCGGATAAATACCACAACAACCGACAATATTACCATTTAATTCTGCTGTCCATAATTCAGCTTTTGGCATTTCGAATAACTCAAACAGTGCATCTGTTGTTGGATCGACAAAGACTGTTCCTGCTGTCGGTGCATCATGTTCAATGAATACTGCACGAATTATTTTTGCTAAAATTGGATTGTCACTTTGTTGAACGCTTCGTATCTTGATTTGGTCAGTCATTTTATTTTGTATTGAATGTTTTGACAAATTTAGATGGATTTTTTGACTACTTTAATTATTATTTCGATTTTTCTACAATCTTAGGATTGATACTTATCAAACCTTCAAAGATTTTGTTGAAGAACGAATAAAGTTAAATAAAGTTAGGAAAACTAAAAAATGGACTTATTTGAGTAAACATCTTTAGAAAATCTTTGTAAGGTTATCTATTACAAATCTATTATTACAACAAAATTCTACACAACTAAGAGAATGAATCTATGTTTTTGATTTTTCCAAGCTACAATATATATAGTGTGACTTTGCTAATTTTGGTGTTACAAGGTTATATCTTTTCATTTTTATTATTCTACCGATATTTCAAATATCGCAACCTTTCGGATATTTGTTTAGCCGTTTTATTATTCTTACAAGGTCATCATTGTACGGCTTATATTATTGGTTTTATGGATTGGTATGATACTTTTCCAACAACTAAAATCAATTATTTTTTATTTGATATGTCATTAGCCGTTGGTCCATTGATTTATTTCTATTTCAAAGGTTTGACAAAGCCTTCCATCAAATTTCGAAAAATAGATTGGTTACATTTTGCACCAGCAATTGGTTATTTTTGGTATGGAATTTTTGTATGGTTGTACGATTCAAACACTGCAATTTATCCAACAGTACAAAATGGACCTTGGGAAAAAAATATTAGTTTTATATATGTTTATCCTGTGATGAACGTTCTGAGTCGAATATCAGGATTAATATATTTAGTCTTGACCAGTATTTTGTTTATTAATTATCGAAAGAAGATAAAAGCCTTTTTTTCAAATACGTATAAGGTAGAGTTAAATTGGTTGGGTTTGTTTTTAGGAATATACATTGTGTTGTACTTAATTCATTTTAGCTTAGGAATTTTGGATAACTATATTGAGTTAACATGGACAGATTATTGGTGGGGATTTTTTGCAATTGCATTGACGGTTTATATCGTTGGAATGAAAGGCTATTACACGGATTTAACAAAATTACACGATTTTTCGGTTCAAGAATTTGATGAATTAGAAATCGTAAATGAAGTCGTTAAAGAAAGTATTTTTGAACAAAAAATAGTATCAAAAATAGTACAAACCGAGTTGAATTTAATCAACGAAAATAAAGAACGATTAACTCAATTGATGAACACTGAAAAACCTTATTTAAATCCAGATTTGACGCTTTCCGAGTTAAGTAAACAGTTGAACTTAACACCGAATTTTCTATCAAAAGTTATTAATTTAGGTTTTGAAAAAAACTTTAATGAATACATCAATTCACATCGAGTAGAAGCGTTTAAAAATCGTTTGCAAGAAGGTGAAACACATTTATCGCTTCTCGGAATGGCTTACGAATGTGGCTTTAATAGTAAAGCAACTTTCAATCGAACATTCAAAAAAATGACTGGATTTACACCTTCGCAGTTTAATAAAACTTTATCTTCGTGATTAGTTAGTTCCGTGGAATTGATGGACTTTTAACTAAATGTTACAATTGATTCTACCTTAACTTATTAATCAATAGCAGTTTAGACCAATCACAAAAAAATGCTTCCAACACCTTTACAAAAAATTGAAAATCAATTAACTAAAGATAAACAATTAAATTTGTTTATTAAGCGAGAAGATTTGAATCATCCGACAATTCAAGGCAATAAATTCAGAAAGCTAAAGTATAATTTGGCGAAAGCAAAAGCAGAAAAACATACTCAAATATTAACGTTTGGCGGAGCATTTTCTAATCACATTTATGCCGTTGCAGCAGCTGGAAAAGCTTTTGATATTCCAACAATTGGCGTAATTCGTGGTGAAAGAATCGAACCGTTAAATCCTACGCTACAATTTGCGGAAGCGAATGGAATGCAATTGCATTTTGTTACTCGTTCTGCTTATCGCAATAAACATCAACCTGAATTTATTCAAGATTTGAAATCAAAATTTGGTGATTTTTTCCTTGTTCCAGAAGGAGGAAGCAATGAATTAGCAGTAAAAGGTTGTGCGGAAATCGTTGATGAAATTGAGATTAATTACGATTATATTTGTTCGGCAGTTGGAACTGGCGGAACGTTGTCAGGTTTGATTATCGGTACAAATAATCATGGAAAAGTGTTAGGATTTCCGGCATTAAAAGGCGGCAATTTTTTGCAAAAAGATATTCAAAAGTTACTTGATAAAAATGCGAAAAATTATACAAATTGGCAATTGATAACGGATTATCATTTTGGTGGTTATGCAAAATTTAAACCTGAATTAATTAACTTTATTAATTATTTTAATCAACAATTTAACATACAATTAGAACCGATTTATACTGGCAAAATGCTATTTGGAATTTTTGATTTAATCGAAAAAGATTTCTTTGAAAAAGGCTCGACAATTATTGCAATTCACACTGGAGGTTTGCAAGGAATTGACGGTTTTAATCAACGATTTGGAAATTTGATTTTGTGATTTTTAATACGGTAAATTCGTACAATCAACCGAAAAAAATTAAATTTGAAGCATAAAATCACAAATCTATGCAATTAAGCAAACAACATTGGGTTTATATCATCGTCACACTTGGTTTTTTGTCACAAATCTTTTTGTCACAATCACTTTGGTACGATGCAAATCGACACTTTTTTTTAATACCAATGTTTGATGTGCTACCGCTTAATATTGGAGATATTGGAAATATGTTTTTGTTTATCGGCTTGTTGGTGAGTTTGATTATTGGTCTGTTCTATTTTAAAAAACAACTTTTAATTCCGATTATTTTGCTTGTTGCAATATTGTTTTTGCAAGATATAACACGAGTTCAAGCTTGGTCATATCAATACTTTCTGACTTTTTTAGTATTACTCATTGATTGGAATAAACCAATAGAAAAACGATTGCCAACATTACAATGGATATTGATTTTTACCTACTTCTGGAGCGGCATTCAAAAATTTAATCCGCATTATGTCGAAGTTGTTCATCCTTGGTTATTTAGTGCCTTTGAATGGTCAAAACCGTTTGCCGAGATCGGAAATTGGGCATATTGGACAGCAGCTTTTGAAACTTTAGTTGGTATTGGTTTAATCTTTCAACGTACTCGAAAAGTGGCGATTATTACAGGTTTAGGGATGCATTTTTTTATTTTATTAATGATTGGACCTTGGGGCGAAGATTGGAATTCAGTCGTTTATCCGTGGAATGTTGTAATGATGTGTTTGCTTGTTGTTTTGTTTTTCAGAAAACCAATAAATGCAGAAAAGGAAATTACATTATTAAAAAAGCCAAACGCTGCAATGCAATGGTTTATCATCATCGTTTTAGGTATTTTACCAATATTCAATATTTTCACTCGCTTTCCCGAAACGATTTCGATGACAATGTATAATGGTGCAACTTCTGAATTGTCAGTTTACTTCGATGAAAACGAAACGCCTTCTTGTATTCCAAATACAGCAACCGAAGCGATTTATCAAACTCGAAATGGTTATCAAATCAGTTTAGATGATTGGGGCGTTGAAGAGTTAAATGTTCCAATTTATGATTTACCGACTTACGCCAAAAAATTTGGAAAACAGTTTTGTGATTGTGTACAAAATAAGAAAAATGCGGGAATTAAGATTACGAATGTGAAGCGTTGGACGAGAGAAGATTATGTGATTTTGGAACGGTTTGATTGTAATGCGTTGAAGTGATGTTTTGCTGAATTTTTAGCCTTACGAAAGTTTCAAACTTTCGCAAGGCTATATTTGGAAAAGGATTTTCTTATAAAAATATTTTGCGTTTAATCGGGTTTTAACCCGATTCTTTAGATGAAGAAGTTTAGGAAAATACTCAATTTTTATATTTGAAATCAATCCACAAATTCCAATTCTTCCACGTTTTTGAATTTTTCCTTCATATCAATTGCCTTATTTTCCAGATGCTTTTCCAAAAAAGTAAGAATCAAATCGGTTGTTAATTCATTCATTCTATTTGGATGAATTGTGCCAGTTTCGGTAAATTGATGTAACGGTGTCCAATATCCTAAATCGCCAAAATTTGCGTGACCAGCATTTTTGATAATAACACTAATTAATTCATTTTTAGCGACTTGTGAATAGGTATAGAAGTTTGGTGTGAAGAATGAATCATAATCTCTATCTGCGTATAATGCTAAAAAAGGAACGTTGAAAATCGTGTCAATCAAATTTCCCCATTGAGCTCCATCCATATTGATGCCTGCTTTGATGCGATTGTCGTAGGCACAAGTTTGAGCAACAGCACTTCCGCCAAATGAATGTCCTAAAGCAGCGATTTTATCTAAATCGAGTTGCTTGAAAAAGTCCTCATTTTGACGTTTTTCTAATTCATCAATCACGAAAGAAATATCGTTTTGCCAACGTTTGACACTTTCATTATAAGGTAAGGAACGCATCATTTTTTGCATAATAGATAGTTTTGAACTATCTGGAGCAAGTTGAAATTCTTGTTGTAAACTATTGAATTTATCAAAATCAAAATTGGCATTTACTCTCTGAAAATAAGCTAATTCTGGTTTTACTTTTCTATCTGTAAGTTGTACTAAAGGTGCTTCATAACTATGCTGAATACCAACAATAATATAACCTTGACTGACGATTTCTTCAATTATTGCATTGTATAATTCGGCATTCCAAATATATCCATGCGATAGTATAATAACTGGAAATTGACCATTGGCGAAAGCCAAATCTTTTTCTGTATGCGTTTCAATATTTGAAAAATAACTTAATGCAAAAGCAGGAACGCCTTTACTTTCAGCGAAAGCTGCGGACAAACCATCGGACAAATATTTTTCGGTTTTTTCAAGTACTTCATTTGATGGATACCAAATAGATAAACCAATTTCTCGAAGGTCGTCTGGTGCTTCGGTAATCATTTCTTGTCGAGTGCTGTCAATTAAAGTCATTGTTTTTTTACTCACTGAAAATTTGCCTGTTGGCGTAGGAAATTCAAAAACAGGTAAAAAATAAGCCAAAGCCGTTCCAATCAAAATCAATAAAACACTCAACGAACGAACGGTTATATTCAACCATTTTTTAGGCTTTTTTGGAATACTAATCACTAACAATAAAATAGCTGCTGCAATAATTGGAAATAATTGCCAACGAAAAGTATCTAACAATGCACTCGTCAAAAAAAATACCGTCATACCAGTCAGAAACCGTTGATATTTTGGTTGTTTGAAAATATTAATTGCCCAAATAAACGCTGAAATGATGGCGATCCATTCAAAAATTGTCATACAAATTGGATTTATTGAATTGTAAAAATGATAATTTTTTTTGTAAAATTCTGCTGTATTGAGTAGTTGGTGTAAAATCAGTTGTGAAGTGAGATTTTGAGTAGATGTATCGCCAATATCTTATTTGGATTTGTATATTTGAACTCATTATTTATTTTAAATAGAATCTTATGTCAAACAAATTATCAGCAACACTAATTGAAAAATTACAACCTTTAAAGAAAATAGCTTATTTACCGCAAGTTGAAAAGGTAGAAGCAACATTTTCTGCCAAATCAAAAATTGGTGGTTTTCCATATTTACGAAACGAAGATGACTGGCCAGTTTGTCCTAATTGTAAAAAGCATCAGCAATTATTTTTACAATTAGATTTATCACAACTACCTGAACGTCAAAGCGAAGGATTGATTCAGTTGTTTTATTGTACAACCGACAATCGAGAATTTTCGTGTGAAGATGATCTAAATGCTTTTGAACCTTTTTCTAAAGCTACGACTTGCCGTAAGATTCAAATTGATGGCGATTCTGCTACGATTAAACCGACCGTTGAGCAATTATTTGAAGAGAAAGTTATCAAAAGTTGGAAAGCTGTTGATGATTTTCCGCATGGAGAAGAATTGTATGAATTGGATATTGAATTGTCTGATGAAGAAATGGAAGCGTTCTATGATAGTGATTTGATGGCGTTGGCAGGAGATAAGTTGTTTGGCTATCCTCACTGGGTACAAGGTGTCGAATATCCGACTGACGAAAACGGTGATTTGATGGAAATGCTTTTTCAGTTTGATTCAGAGTATAATTTACCTTATATGTTTGGTGATAGTGGTGTTGGACATTTGACGCAAAGTAAGCATGATGATGCGTTGCTGGCGTTTGGTTGGGCTTGTTCTTAGACTGGTTACTTTGGAACTATTTTATCATTTTAAATGTAAGTTTGTAGGTTAATAATTTTATAAAACTTGTCATACAATCACGCAATTAGCGAAGCGACACAATCATACAATAATAAAACATGAATAAGTATTACGAAGCAAATCAAGCGTTGTGGAACGAGAAAGTTGAAACCCACAAAAAATCCGATTTTTATAGATTAGAAGATTTTAAAAACGGTTGGAATTCACTCAAAAACATTGAATTAGATGCTTTAGGTGATGTTTCCGGAAAGTCTTTATTGCATTTGCAATGTCATTTTGGTCAAGATACATTGTCTTGGGAACGGTTAGGTGCAACGGTTACTGGCGTTGATTTCTCATCAGAAGCCATAAAATTAGCTCGAAACTTGACGAAAGAACTTGACATGAAGGCTCGATTTATTGAATCAAACGTTTTGGAACTTGACGAAAAGTTAGATGAACAATTCGACATTGTTTTTACATCTTATGGTACAATCGGTTGGTTAGGCGATTTGGAAAAATGGGCAAGTTTAGTCAATCGTTTTCTAAAACCAGGTGGAATATTTTTGATTGCGGATTTTCATCCAATTATTAATATGTATGATTGGAATACGGCAGAAATTGATTTTCCTTATTTTTATAATGAAGAACCAAGTTTTGAAATGGAAGAAGGCACTTATGCAGATCCTGATGCAAGAATTGGCGGAATGGAATATTTCTGGTTTCATCCAGTTTCAAAAGTGACCAACCTGTTATTAGCACAAGGTTTGTCGTTAGAGTTATTTCAGGAGTTTCCATATTCGCCTTATAATTGTTTTCCAAATATGGATAAAATAGAAGAAGATTATTATGTGTATAATAAGACAAAATTTCCGTTGCCTCATGTTTATTGTTTAAAGTTTCGGAAGTAAATTTTGATTGAATGAATTGATTACACAATTAATTATTACATTATTTCTTAGCTCATTTTTACTCAAATTTAACCACAATCATTTGAAAAACAACTGATAAAATACATTTTACAACAAAGTTTTATACTAATGGAAATAGAGTTGTTTAAACATCAAAGTTAATTTAAACAATTAGACAAAATTATTCTCACCTCGAATTATTACTTTTGCATTGCTTTCAAATTTATTGAGAACACAGATTTAGCCGATAAAATAGATTTGAGCGGAATATTTTAAAATAAAAACACCGTTATTATCTGTTTTCTCCGCAAAATCAGCGTTCTCCCAAAACCATATTATGAAACTAAAAAATACGTTATTATTGGCGTTTTTGCTTATCGCAATAATAGGAACAGCACAAGACAAGAAAAAATGGGATGTCTTAAATCCTCCTGGTGAGTACAAGGAAATTGAGTTCATAACGGACGAAGGAACATGGATGAATTTGGACGTAAGTCCTGATGGTCAGACGATTATCTTTGATATGTTAGGCGATATTTATTCCATTCCAATCACTGGCGGAACGGCAAAAGCTTTGCGTCAAAATCATGCTTTTGAAGTACAACCGAGATTTTCACCTGATGGAAAACAAATTGTTTTCACATCCGATGCTGGCGGTGGCGACAATGTTTGGACAATGAACGCTGACGGTTCTGATGCTAAACAAATTACGAAAGAATCTTTTCGTTTGTTGAATAATCCAGTGTTTTCGCCTGATGGCGAATATATTGTCGCTCGAAAACACTTCACTTCTGGGCGTTCGCTTGGAGCTGGTGAGTTGTGGATGTATCACAAAACTGGCGGAAGTGGAATGCAACTCACAAAACGCAAAAATGACCAGCAAGATGTAAATGAACCAACGTTCTCACCTGATGGTCAATATATTTACTACTCGGAAGATGTGTATCCAGGTGGCTATTTTCAATATAATAAAGATCCAAATTCACAGATTTTTGTGATTCGCAGATTTGACCGAGAAACTGGTAAAATTGAAACGGTAACTGGTGGTCCAGGTGGTGCAATTCGTCCACAGATTTCGCCAGATGGCAAAACGATGGCTTTTGTAAAACGAGTTCGCACGAAGTCCGTCTTGTATTTACACGATTTGGAAACTGGCGAAGAATGGCCAATTTTCGATGGTTTGTCAAAAGACCAGCAAGAAGCTTGGACGATTTTCGGGATTTATACTGGCTACAACTGGTTGCCAGATAATAAACACATTGTGATTTGGGGAAATGGTAAATTCTCAAAAGTCAATGTAGAAACGCAAGAAGCAACCAACATTCCGTTCAAAGTTAATGCAAAACATAGAATTTACGATGCCGTTCGTTTTCGTCAAGAATTGGATTCAGATAATTTTGATGTAAAAGTGATTCGTCATGCTCAAACTTCGCCTGATGGTAAAACATTGGTTTTCAGTGCAGTCGGTTACTTGTGGACGAAACAAATGCCAAATGGCGAACCAAAACGTTTGTTACCAAAAAACGATGATTTTCAATTTGAACCGAGTTTCTCTGCTGATGGAAAAACCTTAGTTTTTGTCACTTGGAATGATGAAAACGGTGGTGCAATTCACACGATGAAAGTTGGTGGAAAAACATCAACAAAACTAACGACGACCAAAAGTATTTTTCGTACACCAAAGTTTTCGCCTGATGGCAAAATGATTGTTTATCGCAAAGAAGGCGGAAACATGCAGCAAGGTTACACACATTCTAAAAAAGCAGGAATTTACACCATGTCTGCAACTGGTGGAACACCAACTTATGTTACTAAAAATGGCGAAAATCCATTTTTTGATAAAACAGGAAAACGCATTTTCTATAATACTGGTGGATATTTGTTTGGTGGAAAAAAACAAGTCGTTACAAAGTGTAGATTTGAATGGAAATGAC
>JBGCFH010000162.1:0-5415 GCA_045106825.1 Saprospiraceae bacterium
CATTATTATCCGTGACAAATAAAGAACCTGTATTGGTCAAATTTGCTCCTGTTAAGTTCGCATTAAAATAATGAACATTTGCATAAGTCATCTTGGTCGCATCATAATCAAACAATAAACTCACTGCTCCAACATCAGACGAAGCTGCACCTGCTGTAATCGGTACTAACCATTCTGTGGCACTCGCACAAATTGGCTGTGCATCGAAATCTACATCAGTTTGTATTGGTGCCCCTTCATATGCACCGATTGATGGTGGATTTGAGCGTGCTGCTCCTGTAATATCATTAGCCGGTGCACCTGTCGCTGTTCCTGCACCTGATAGAGGACTACTACTTGCCAATACCAACCCATCATCTGCTGTCATCCATATATCATCTGCTCCATCAGGGTCGCTGCTATTTCCAAACGGGTCACTACTTAGGGCAACAAAACCTGTTCCTGCACTGATATTTCCACCTGTTCCGTCTGAGGCATTGTGTAAAGAAGACGCACTGATGTTATTCCCAAATAAATCATTATCTCCTGTAGTTGCTGTATTTCCATAAAAAATTGTATTATAAAGCGTTGAATAAGAGGAAGAAAGATTAGCTATCCCACCACCGGCGTAAGCTGTATTGCCACTAAAAGTTACATTGGTGAGTGTTGCAGAGGAACCACTCTCATTATATATTCCGCCACCATAACTGCCAGAATTACCAATAAAAACTACGTTTGTGAGTATTGGGGAGGAACTACCTGCATTATTCATTCCACTACCAGAATTATCACTAAAAATTACATGAGTAAGCATTGGGGCAGCACCAGCTTGATTCTTCATACCCGAACCAGAATTACCACTAAAAACTACATTGGTAAGTATTGGAGAGGAATTACCTGAATTCATCATACCCGTATAGTTACGACTAAAAATTACATTGGTAAGCGTTGGGGAATTATTAGCTACAGATATTCCACCACCATGAGAAGCTGAATTATGCCTAAGAATTACATTGGTGATTGTTAGTTCACCACGAATCAATACACCACCACCATAATTTCTGTGAAAAAGAGTTGAAAAATATTGTAAAGAACTATTAACATTTGCATTTCCACCTTGAATTGTAAATCCGTCAATAATTGCTGCTGGTGTTAATACATTATCAGTCATTAACACGTGGTAAGCATTTTCAGTATTGTTAGAAAATGATAAGGTACTTCCGCTGCCAGTTATCGCATCATCGCTATTAAAATCTCCACTTAGAATAGTTACATTGGCAACTGCATCACGCTGCGAAAGCAAAGTTTCTGTTCCTACAAATCCTCCATAGATTTCAATATCTACAGCAAAATGAAAAGCTTTGTCACGAGGGTCGGCTACTGAGCCGTCAGGTGCTTCTGTTGGTAGATAAGTACCAGCTGCTACCCAAATTTCATCACCGGGTATTGCTAAGTCTAAAGCATCTTGTAAATCGGTGAAAGCATCTACCCATGAAGTACCATCATTGTTTCCTGATGCTGCATGATTGACATATTTAACGGGTAATCCTGCCAACAACTCATATGCACCGATTGCAGGTGGATTTGTACGTAATTTCCCTGTTATATCATCAATTACTCCTCCAATTAATGATCCTCCTGCACCTAATAGAGGATTTCCACTTGCCAACACCAACCCATCATCTGGGGTCATCCAAATATTATCCAGACCATCAGGATCACTACTGTTTATAAAAGGGTCACTACTTAGGGAAACAAAACCTGTATTATTAGCAAGATTTCCATTCGTTCCAACTCCATCTGAGGCATTGTATGATGAAAGTGAAGTATTGAACGATCCGTGTTGATCAGGATTACCGTTGGTAGCTGTATTTCCATAAAAGACTGTACGATAAAGACTTGGAGAAGACCAAAGACTACCATACATTCCACCACCTCTGTTGGCAGCTGAATTACCAATAAAAGTTGCATGGTAAATAGAAAGGCTGTTGGAAGAACTGTGGTACATCCCACCACCAGTACCAGCTAAATTACCACTAAAAACTACATTCCTAAGGGCTGGAGTGTAAAACCGTAAATATATTCCACCGCCAGAACTGGCTGAATTACGACTAAAAACTACATTCGTAATATCAGGATCAGAGTAACAATACATTCCACCGCCATAACTAGCCGAATTATTACTAAAAATTAAATTGGTAAATGTAGAACCAGAACCCAGATTAGATATACCGCCACCACTATTTCTATCAAAGGTATCATTGCTGTACGATATGTCACCACTTCCATTTGCCTTCCCACCTTGAATAGTAAAGCCATCAATAATTGCTGCTTTTGTTGGTGATTTATCAATCATCACATGGTAAGCATTTTCCGTATTATTGGAAAATGATAAAGTACTTCCACTACCTGTTACCACATCATCACTATTAAAATCTCCACTAAGAATAGTTAGATTAGTAACTGCGTCACGCTGTGAAAGCAAGGTTTCTGTACCTACAAACCCGCCATAGATTTCCATGTCTGTATTCAAATGAAAGGCTTTGTCACGAGGGTCGGTTGTTGTGCCGTCAGGTGATTCGGTCGGTAAGTACGTACCTGCGGCTACCCAAATTTGGTCGCCTGCCGCTGCTGCGTCCAAGGCAGGTTGTAAGTCCGTGTAAGCATCTGCCCATGTTGTTCCGTCGTTGTTTCCTGCTGCTGCGTGATTAACGTATATCGTCGCAGCGTTTGCGGTTGTTAGTAAGCATAAGCACAAGGTTGTACTTATAAATAACTGTAATAGAATTTTTTTCATTTTTTAAAAATTTTGATTGTTAGCAATAACTCACTCAACTCTTAAAAAAAGGCATAGATTTCTCACCTCAACTTTTTAAGTGAATTGAGCCGTGTAATTTTGTTGAACTTGTAATTAAGTCTTGTTAATAAATGTGAAAATATGATTGATTTTTGTTTTTTGGGGCTTCACATTTTTCATTTAGAACAGGCATTATTCATGCTGTTGATTGCTTGTTTTTGGAATAGTTGCAAATAAAAATTGTAGTACATGGTTCATTTTGCTAATTTTTTTAGTTTTAAAAAACACTCAACTATTCTGAAAAAGACATAGGTATTTACCCTCAACTTTTTAAGTAAATTGAGCCATATCGTTATCGTAGAATTTGTAATTATTGATTATTATACCAATGTGAAAACATTGCTAATTTTTGTTTTTTGAAGGTTTGTACTTTTCATTTAAAGTATAAGTTATTCATCTTGTTAATTTCTCGTTTTTAAGGTATAAAACAACAATACAAATATATATAAATCAATAAAGCAATGTGTTATATATTGATATTTATTTATATGCAATCGTGGTAAGATATGTTGCATAACAAACTAAAATTGATACTTTTACCGATTATAGTGTGTTTCAACCTCTTTTCTATCAGAAATTACTCTAAAAACTCAGAAGGCAATTTACCATATTGAGCCTTAAACTGCGACGCAAAACTATTTCGATGTGGCATCCCTACGGATAAAGCAACGGCTTTGACACTATCATAAGTTTTATTTTCAAAGAGTTCATACGCTTTTTCCAACCGATACGCTTGTAAGTATTGAGAAGGAGAAATACCTTTAGCGTCTTTAACTTTTCTAAAAAGTTGTGAGCGACTTAGTTCTAATTTTTCTGCCATAGCAGTTGTATTAAAATCCATATCTGCAAAATGTTTTTCAACTAAGTTTTCTAAGGTTAATGACCATTCATAATTCATACTATTAATTGTTAGGACAGCTAAACAAATTTAAATTTGCATACAGCTCGTTAAGGTTTTACTGATTAAACTCAATTAGGTTGATTAGTAAACAAAAGCACTAATAATCAACCGTTTAAATTTTTATTAATAGTTCTTATATATGTATGTAAAAAGTCAAGCATGTATTACCCTCTGTTATTAGAAAAATTGAAAAAAATTGCTTTTTTTTATTTAAAATATAGGCTCTTTATGATTCTATGTGATTTACAATAGCGGCTGCTTTAACTGCCGTATGATTTTGTAATATTTTCGGCAGCCCCGAGGACTCGGGGCCGTTACTTAGCCTCAAAATATTCAAAACCATGTAATCAAATCTATTGATTATCGTACTTTAAATTGAACCGAGATTATCTAAAAGATTTAAATGTTCTCGTAAAAAATTGTTTCCTTATTTAATAATCCCCTTTCTGTTTTTTATTACTATACTAAATATGGAATAATTTGTAATAGGATAAATTGCAAGTATGGTCAGATATGTTGCAACGAGTGAGTTATCAACACTTAATATGTTGAAAACCTGATATTAAAAAAAGCTTTCAAAAAAAAGACCTTATAGATTTAAAATCTATAAGGTCTAAAGGGTTTCTCATAAAAAATATTCTGCATTTAATTGGGTTGAAAACTCGATTCTACATATAGAAAAAGGGTTAACGAAACACTCAATTTTATGTTTCCGAGTATTTTTTTTTCATGGCGAACCATCTAAAAAATCGGATTTTAATCCGATTAAACGTAGCATCTTATAAATGCTGAATAGTTACAAATAACAAAAAAAGCAGTTTGCGATAATTAAAACTACTGCAAACTGCTTTTTATAAACCTATGATTTGAAATCTATTACATTCCTAATTTAGGCTTAACATATTTCATAACATCATCAGAATCACGACCATATAATACGAATCCACCTTTTGAAGAATCGAAGATAAAACGGTAACCCTTTTCTTTAGCTACATCATCGATTGCTTTACGAATACGTTTTTCGATAGGTTCTAACAATGCTTGTTCTTTTTTAACATAATTTTCTGTCAAACCTTGTTCTTCTTTCGCTAAACTTTGTTGCATTTGAGTCAACTCTTGCTCGACTTGTTTTTGTTCGACTTGCGTCAATTGTCCTGCTTGTGCTTTTTGCATAGCAGCAACATATTTAGTTTCGATTTGCTTTGATTTTGCTTCTAAATTTTTCAACGCACTCTTGCGTTCAGCCTCCATTTTTGCTCTTGCTTGCTTGATTTGAGGCATGTCTTTTAAGATTTCAGCCATATCAACGTGACCAAATCTCACCTGTTTAGGTGTTTGTTGTACTTCTCCATACTTCACAGACATTAATACAAATGCCAATAATACAATCGCCGCAGTTAATAAATTTTTCATGTTTAAATTAATTGTTAATGATTTATTTTATGTTTGAATGTTTGAGTGTTCAAATGTTCGAGTGTTATAAAACATTCAAACATTTGAACATTCAAATCACCGAAAAAATCGGGATGCCAAAAGTCGGCACACTAAACACTACTTCTTAATATTGTCAATCAAATCTTGTGTTTTGTCCAATTCCGGATTTGCATAAAGCATACTTGCATCAGATGAACGGTCAAAAATAAAATCAAAACCACGTTTTTGAGCATATGCTTCAATC
>JBGCFH010000163.1:0-9016 GCA_045106825.1 Saprospiraceae bacterium
TCGACACTTTTGTCAACGATTTAGAGACCAAATTATTGATATTGCTGTAGGTTTACACAACCTTAGAGTCAATAGTCCTTTTAGGCTGTATAAATCTAAAAATAAATGGTCTATTAATTTATTTTAGAATAATGTCTATTAAAGTTAATCGGATTATAATTACCTTTATTCACTTCAAACTTTGTGAGTTCCAATACTTGCTTCGTTAAATCAAAAAGCTGCAAACTGCTTCGTTCTGCTGATTTTATCAAAAATTCATCTTCTTTGTCTAATTTATTTCTACTCAATACTTTTCGAATAGGATTGATAATCAGTGTTAAAGGCGTTTTGTATTCATGAGAAATATTGGTAAAAAACCGAGTTTTGGTTTCATCTAATTGTTCGAGTTCTTCATTTTTTTGTTGTAACTCCTCATTGTATCGTTTTCGACTTCGACTACTTCTATACATAGAAATCCCCCAGCCAAATACCAAGAGTAATCCTATTAAAAGTCCAGTAGTAATAATAGTTCGAGTTCGCTTTTCTGCCTTAAGCAGTTGATTTTCTTTCTCCTTTTGAAGCGTTTCATATTCTACTAATGCAAATGTGCTATATCGCAATCTATCTTCACCAAATTTCTTTTTTTGAAATGCTGTCATTTCTTTTTGAACCTCTAAAGCACTTTTAAAATCACCGACAGTCGTATAGTACTCTAATCGTAATTGTAAAATGTTTTCATAAGTGAAAACACCATCAGTAGTTTCAAATTGTTCTAAATTTTGAATAGCTTGATATACTGCATCATAGTTTCCTTTCAATAATTGATACCTACATTCAACGACTAAAATAGTTTCTATCCCCAAAAAACGAAGTATATTTTTAGCTTTCTGAATAAAACTAAATGCTTTGTTGAGTTCTTTATTTTCTAAGTAAATATTTGCAATCGTTCTATAGCTTTCGAAAAGACCTCTCTTAAAACGTACATTATTGAACGTATCTATCGGTTCAATAACTTCTGTAAGTAAGTTGATATAATGTTGTACAGAATCTACTTGATTTTTTTCATCATAAAATTTGAGCAACCGTTTATAATCATATACTAAATTGTACTCTTTTTCAGGAAAATCTAAAACTTTAGAAAAAGACATTGCCATATAAGTATATTTGATTGCATTATCAATATCATCTAAAGCAACATAAACATCACTTATGTTTCCTATCGGATAAGTTTCAAAACTATTATTAAGCTTTTTGAAATAATCAATGGATTTAAAATAATGATTTAAGGCTTTGGAGTAGTCTCCAACATCCGCATAAATGATTCCCAAATCATTATAAACATTTCCTAAAGTTCGACTATCATAATCAATTTCTATACACTGCTTATAATATAAAAAGGCTTTACTCAAAGAATCTATATTAGAATATAATCCAGCTAAATTTAAGCTACAATAATTCGTATATTTTTCATTATTTAATGCCACTGCTGCATCGTAGCCTTTTTCGAAATACAATATAATTTCTGATTGTTCCTTATTCCGTATTTCATTTTTATACAGTTTGATATATTCCTCTAAGTCCGTGTTAGATTTCTCAGGTCTTAGTTTTTGCCAATCCTTATATGAAGATGTATTAGACTTATTTTCTTGTGCGATTGCAGTTAAACTTATCAGTACAAAAAAAAAACAAATCCTTAATCTACTTTTCTTAAACTGATTTTGATTTTTAATATAAAAAGTGACACGTTTATAAATATTCATTTTACTTATCTTTTATCTATCATAGTTTCATGACATTAAAGTTAATCAATCATTTTATACCTAAAATTAAGGCTAAAATTACTGAACCATCTAAGCTCAACTAATAATTTAACCATTAATACAAATTTCTACCCTATTTGAAATAGATATCTACCCTACTTTATACAAAATTCTATCCTTGTGGAACAAAACACATTTTGGAAGATTGTTTCTTTGCCTCTGTAAAACACCTACAAGAACTTCCAATTTTATAATAATATCAATGTGTCAACTAATTTATTAACGACACCAAGTAGTTTGACTTTTATTTCAAAAATAACTATCAAATCTTGAGGTGTTAGTCATCATTCTATCTAATGTCACTATTTAACAGAAAACAAGGAAGATGATGTACTTAAAATCAATTATACATGAAAAAAATATATGTTTATATATTCATATTATCCAGCTTATTTAGTTTGGACAATACATTATATGCACAAGCAAACTTAGATACCGATGGAGACGGCATAGCCGATATAAATGACCTTGATGATGATAATGACGGAATTCTTGATACAGATGAGGGATTCTGTTTTGTATCGCCACAATTAATCGGTAGTACAACCGCTCAAGCAAGTGGAGCAGGCACATCAGGCATACCAAATCTTTCATATACAATACCAAGTGGTTCAAGCAGAATGATGTATGTTGCCATAACCGTAGAACGAGACCATACACCTTCACCCTATGCTGACAATTGGGAATCTAACGTACCGTTTACAAATAGTTTCTCGGATATTCCAAGCATAAGTTTCGGAGGTGTTAATCTGAATAAATGGTCATATAGTTCCACTTTTGTTGATTTTGATGGCAGTAATTCACCTGGTAGTGCGACACATTCTATGACTACATATATATATACCTTGTTTAATAGTTCGATGCCAACAGGAAATCAATCCTTTAACTTCTCTAATTTTAATACACCAACTAATACAGGAGATGAAATGCAAGTATCTGTGTTTATTTATGATGGTGTGTGGAATTTAGAATTTATCAATATTAATGAGTTCCTGCAACCTGGAAGTAATACTTGGTCAATCACTGGAAATCCAACAGCTAATACACAACCTGCTGGAACTGCTGAAACAGATAATATTTTATTATCTTATGCTGCTGTTAGTACCTCTGGAGGTATAACAGGGAATAGTCCTTGGACTACTATAACTTCTAATAATGTCATCAATGGAGCAGGAACTTATGCCACAGACCCTAATGCGGTAACAAGTACTGAAAATGATGGAATATCTACCTATCTTCAAACACTATCGGGCATAACAGGAACTCAGACCGCAACTTATACCACTGGTTCTAATGATGCGTTATTCCAACAGGTATTTATGGATAGAATTACTCCACAGCCTTGTACTATTACAGATATTGATGGTGATGGAACTCCCGATTATTTAGATTTAGACTCTGATAATGATGGCTGTCCTGATGCCTTAGAGGGAACAGGAACCTTTACATATTCTGATATTCAAAATGACACACTCACAGGAGATGTAGGAAGTAATGGTGTACCGATTGCAGCAGGTGCTGGACAAGGTATTGGAGATTCTCGAAATAATACAATCAGAAGCGGTTGCCAAGAAATTTGTAATGATGGTATTGATAATGATGGAGATGGCTTAATCGATTGTATAGATCCTGACTGTCCTACTTGTAACTATACTTGTGCTGATGGTGTTCAATTACTTTCCCAAAAAATAGATACGAAAATAGGTGCAGGTACTGCAAACATTCCCTCTATTACCAACTTGACAATACCTGAAGGGAATTCTCGTGCTATATTCATTTTAGTCAATTTTGAAAGAGAACACTGTCAAGGAGGTGATGATTGTAACGATACAAATACCGCAGGAATAGGACTTGGAGATAACTTTGCTTCTCCTACCTTCTCATCAGGAAACTATCAAATTACGGCTAACTTTATAGGTTCAGGGGGTAATGTTGGTTATCAAAACCCTTTAAGCTTACCTGATGGTGATTTAAGGTTTGGTATTCAAAATGGTTATCCAACACCTCCAGATCCAAATATTCTGGCTACTTTCTATTCTCGTGAAAGTTACTTCATTGCTATTTATGAAAGTGACATTAATACAATTTTAGGAGGTGCAGCATCTGGAACGATTGATGTTACCTTACCTGATGTTAATGCTCCACTTGATGACGCAGATGAAACTATAATGTATGCTTTTGTTTTTGAAAATGTACAGGAAAGTAATGTAGGAATTGTCCGTAGTGGAGTGAATACATCTGTGAATGCTATTGCATCGTCATCAACTTCCTATAATGGAAATTATACAATAACAGATTCAGACTTTGATAACGGACAAGAACCTGACGAAGCAGAAGATGGTGTTTTAGTATTAGCCGTCAATGGTTTGGGTAGTTCTAATATAGGAGGCTTTGACGATATTACAGGTTACACTAAAATCGCCCAGAATACTTTAACCAACATAGGTGGTGATTATACACCTAATAATGAAGGAGATGGTTTTAGTGCTTCTGTATTTTTTAGGCAAGGGCCTTCAACAGGTATAATTGATAATATAACAGTTCAGTCGTCCGCTCCTACATCTATACAATCCAATGGAGGTATGTTATTTGTCTTCACGCTTCAATCTTGCTTTGGATCAGAAATTTGTAATAACGGCATTGATGATGATGGTGATGGATTAATTGATTGTGCAGATTCTGATTGTATATTACCTGCACCTGGAGCAATCATTATGGATTAAAGCAAGATTTAATCCCAATTGACTTTTCATAAGATATTAGTGACACACTTTAGGAGTTGCCAATAATTTGGTAGCTCCTTTTTTGAACCACCTCAAAGCATCAAATACCAATTGAATAATGTATAATAAAATAGACAAGCTATTTGGACAAATCGGTAGGTATCATACTAACCAGTCATTACCAGAACTGCAATATCATTTGACTATCATTATTGAAGAACTTGAAGCTATTAAAGTACCACAAAAATATCTTAGACTCAAAGCAACTAAAATAAAAAAATGTATTTGTCTACAAAAAAAATTGACAATGAACTTGATTGGAAATGAACAATACTTAGTTAGCTCTGAACTATTAGAACAATTGACAAAGACTTATCTGTGGTTGTTTGATGTGAATGAAAAATAAATATCTATTTAGATAAGTGTAATATAAATCTTGTTCCTTTACCACTTTTACTTTCTAACTCAACCGTTCCGCCCAGTTTCTCCGTCACTAACTTCACAATCGCCAAACCTATGCCAGAACCTTCATACGCCCCTCGATTATGTAAACGTTTGAACATTTCGAATATCTTTTCGTGATATTCTTTTTTGATACCGATTCCATTATCAGAAACGATAATTTGATGATGATTTAGGGTTTGACTATAATCAATATTGACCGTTGGGTTTTCAGATTTATTGTATTTCAAACCATTTTCAATCAAGTTTTTGAGCGTTGTAAATAATAACGAATTGCTCGATTGAATAGTCGGCAGATGATTTATAATGATTTCGCCTTTATATTTATGAATACTTTCTTGCAAATTATCAATCACACCATATAGTAATTGATTTAAATCAACGGCTTCCTTTTTAATTGTCTCATTTTTGGACATTGTGGTATAATGTGCAAAATCCTCAATCAACGTGTATAATTGATTCGTACTGCGTTTTATTGTATCAAAATATTCACCTAAATTTTCCTTCAAATCATTTGGTAATTTCTTAAATACTAATCCTGCATAACCACCAATCACTCGAATCGGTTCTTTGATGTCATGCGAAGCGATGTAGTTAAAGGTTCGTAGTTCATAATTCGCCTGTTCGAGATTTTTGTTCGATTGTTGCAATTCAGCCGTTCTTAGCTCAACTTTTTCTTCAAGGATTTCATTGAGTTGTTTTCTTTGTCGATTAGCTCTATAAATATAAAATCCCCAGCCAATCGCTAATAATAGTGCTAACCCTAAACCGATAGCTGCAAAAGTCTGGTTCTTAATAATCCTCTGAGCCGTTTCCGATTTTGTTTTTAACAATTTATTTTCTGCCTCTTTCTGTTCCACCTCATATTTTATCCTCAAATCATTGATTTGTTCAGATTTTTCGGCATTATATAAACTATCAGAGAATGTATGATATATTTTTTGGTTTTTAAATGCCAATTCATAATTTCCTTGAGCTTCATAGCTATTACTTAAATATTTATAAAATTCCGTTCGAGTTAATAAATCACCATTTTCACCTAAAATATCTAAGGCTTCTTTTGCAGTCCGAATAGCTTTTGAGTACTGCTTTTGTTGCTCATAATTCTGACATAAAAAAGTTAAAGCCGTTCCCATACAATAAGTATCATTAATATCCGAAGCGATTTCATAACTTTCCTTTAAGTGTGATAATGCAATCTCATACAATCCTTTTTTATTATAAATACGACCTATATTGGCTAAACTCAATGATGTAAAGTATTGATTACCAACTGCTTTATTTACTTCCACTGACTTTTCGTAAAGCGTTAGTGCCGAATCAATATGATTTTGTTCATAATAAACCGTTGCAAGATTATTCCCTAATTGACTTACCATTACCTCATCTTCTATTTCTTTAGCAATATCAATCGCTTGCAGATAATACTTTTTCGCAGTTTCTAAATCACCATGAGTTTTCAATACCAATGCTAAATTTCCCAAACAGCGAATCGCATACTTCTTATTTCCACTTTCATTAAATATTCTATATGCTTGTTGATATAATAATAGAGCTTTTTCTTTTTGACCAAACTTATCATAAGTCATCGCCATTCCATTAGAAATAATAGCTTTTAATTTAAAATTTTCTACACTTTCAGCGATAATAAACCCTTTTTCTAACAATGTTATGATTGTATCTAAACCATAATCTTCATCGAGATAAGTCATACCTATCAAATTATATGCAACACCAACATATAATTGATTATCTATTTTTTGGCTTAAAGCCAATAATTGATTAGAATACATGATACTCTTCTCAAAATCAACATCTTGATAAGTCACTGCTAACTCATATAATATGTCCAACTTTGTAGAATCAGGAATTGAAGTCTTAACAACACTATCCAAACTATCTAACCGATTATTTGATTGTCCGATAACACAAAATGATAATCCAAGGAAAATTATCATCAATAATTGAACTTGTAAAAACCTCATATTGCTGTTTTTTCTCTAATTTTTAGTATATACCAAACTATCAATAAATAGACTTTATTCTAAATAATTTCGTATGAAGCTAAATTATCTTTTATCGCTACTCTTTCCGCGAGGTTTCGGGACAGGCTGTTGACAAAATACTCATGTAGCTAAGGCTACACTCCGTTTTTGTCGCCTCGATTAGCCATAAAATCTTAATTTCCATTCATTACTAAACTATTTTAGAATAAAGTCTAATATTATTAGGCATTTGTTTACTTCGCAAGTAAATTCGGGCAACTACTCACTCCTATAAAGTTCGCATACAAAATTATTCCAAATAAACTTAATATTCATATTTCACTGAAATCGTACTTGAAAAAATAAATATGCGTAATATCAATCATTCATTAAGGGAAGAGGAATTAAATAAGCTACCCAAGATTTTGTTTTAAATTTTTCTTTAGACGATTGTAATTTTATGACGCATCCCGAGGACTCGCATAGGCATCAACACTAAATTTTGCAATATTTAAAGTGCTGATTAGCAATAAATTAATTCCATTTGATTTTTACGTTTCCGCTTGTCATATAGACAAGTGGAAGCGACAAAATCTATAAAATTTTCAGGATGATTAATAATTTGTTCTTGTTTACATTCATCTTTCATAAAAGTGATAAGGAATCCTGCAAACTTAAAAATGCTAACATAACGTCCTGTTTTTTTGAATACTTTTATTAAAAAGAAACTGTATAACCCAACAAAAAATAAAGTCAACCAAGCTAAAGCTAAATAAAAAGTGATAATGGCTCGACTCGGATTCCCCGAGGTTTCGGGACAGGCATTGAGTGCTTATTAAAAAGTTCATCAAATTCAAATTTTGACTTCCATACTTTAAATATAATTTCAATTCGCCATCGTAACCGATACACTTTCGGAATTTCTTGTTTATCAAGTACTTCTGACGGGACATTGGTAATAAAAACACACCATTCTAATCGTTCATAATAATCTTGACTATGATTTGCCTTAGAATGTCTGTCTTTTTTTGCTTTTCGTTTGCGACTATCAGCAATATCTTTTGGAAGTAAAATGGCAACTAATCGTACTTTAAGTCGATGTTTAGCACCTATTTCAATTTCTTTATCAATCTTATCAATCTTATCAATCTTATCAATCGTTGTTTGATTATTCCTTTTAGCTTTTTTCAAAAGTTTACCCAAATTCATGCAGGTTTTACTTCCAATCTCATACAAATTGACACCATATTTCAAGCGACTAATAAAATAAGCACCCTTATCATTAAGAGCTTCAAAAACAGCTAAATTCCAATATCCTTTATCCCTCAACACTAAATCTCCAACTTCAATAATATCTAATATATCAGGTGAAGCTTTTCCCACCGAGGTGTCGGGGCAGGCGTCATTATCTCGAAAACTACCCAACGAAATATCTTCATAACTTTCTGATAGTAAATTCATTGTTAGTTGTATGCGAGCCGTTGCACTTTTACCACTTTTGGTAAATGATGAAGGAAAGAACGTTGCTAAATTCTTTGGTACATTTATACAAGTACTATCTTGTAATAATACTCGATTGAAACTTTCTAACTTTAAAGCCATTTGACCTAACTCATCTGTACTTACTTCTTCTAACTCCTTACTTAGTTGAAGTTGTAAGCATTTCATTAACAACCATTTTGCAAACTTCTCGTGCCTAATTTGTAGCTTTCTTTCTAATCCTTGTTCGCTTAAGGTAAAGTTATCAACTAAACGTGCCATCTGCATTGTCCACTGAAATAAGGTACTTTCTTTATTTAATAACATGAAGAAAAAACTTGTCACGTATAATTCTGCTGTTACTTTACCACCTTTGCGTTTGACGAATTTTGTCGCTTTACTTCCTTTTTCAAAATCAATATTTGATACCTTTTTTGTAATTTTAGCTTCTGTCATAATACTGCTTGTGTTACTGATTTTTGTTTCTACAGTAAAATTCAAGCAGTATTTTTTTACAGTCAAATTTATTTTTTACATATATTATTTTTTAGTGTTGATGCCTATGCGA
>JBGCFH010000164.1:0-2728 GCA_045106825.1 Saprospiraceae bacterium
TCAAGTATCAACACACACAAAAGGTATTTTCTTTTTTAAACAAAGTCGCATCAATCATCCGTTAAAACAATTTCCTACTGAAACACAAGAGGTTGTTGCTCAACAAGGATTTATTCGATATTATCACCTTGATAATGAAAAGCATTTAGTGGCAGGTTCTGCTTATGAAGATTTTAATAACATTGAAACTGAATTATTACAAGTAATTGAGCAAAAAGTTGGGCAAAAACGAATCGTTAAAAATCTAACGAATGAAGAGCAAAAATTACAAAATTGGATAAATCAACAGTCAGTCACCAAAAATGGAAACGGAAGTGGAAGTATTGTAGAATATACCATTGCTAATCCGTCACTTACAGGTTCGTTTAATGAATTTTTGGAGTTTGATATTAATATTGCTTCGCTTTTAAGTTCAGAAGAGTTTTTTAGTGGCGAACTTTTGATTGATTATAACACCTTAACCTTTGGAAGTAATTTGGCTGCAAGTGGTATTGTGAATATCACAAAAGGAAATGTAATTTTAACCCCAAATTATACAATTACAATAACAGATGTTTCAGCATCAAAATTAAAAATTGAAGTCGTCAGCTCTTCAAATAATCCAAATACCTTATATTTAATTGATAATACAGCCGAACAGTTAGTTCATTTAAAAATTGATATTACAAACTTAGCAGGAAATACAGGAATTGAGTTTGATGAACTTAATATGCAAGGAGCAAGTGAGTTTTTTGACATTTCGTCTAATGTCGTAGAACCTTTTGAATTGGTTAAAGCTGATGACGAGTTGGACGTTGATATAAATGCTTTAGTTGTTCCTACTATAATAGATTTTTATCCTAAAACGGTTCGTGGTGGGATTGACACAATTACTATTATTGGGACAGGGTTTGGAATAGACAAGAACTCAGGAAGAGTAGAATTTATAAATGCTCACAATGGTCCTAATTCAGGACAATGGATACACGCACATCATTATGAATATCCTGTTTGGAATGATACTGAAATAAAAGTAATAGTAACATCTTTAGGTGATATAAATGGTAACTTAACGTATCCTTTTGGCAACTATTATGCAGGAACAGGAGCTATTAGAGTAGTAACGGATAATGGACAAACCTCTCTTTCCAGTACAGATATTTTAAATGTTAAATTTTCTATTGCTACTAAAAGAATACTTGATAATGGACTTCTTTTACCGAAACCTATTTTGTTAATTGATGGAAATAATAATGGTGGATATACATTGACACTTGATACCTCATTTACTAATGATATTTCATTTCCAGGTGCTCAAGAAGCCTTTGAACGTGCATTAATAACATGGAGATGTAATGTTGGAGTTAATTTTTCAATTAATGACACCTTTCCAAACGTACCAAGTGGAAATGAAATTATAGTTAAATTTAATACGCCTCTTAATGGAGCAATTGCAGCAACAGGTGAATGGATAATACCCGACTGTAATAGTGTGTCAAATACTTACCTAAGAAAATTCTCAATACAGTTTAGTCGAGCCGTAATTGGTTGGTACACAGGAGTGTCAACAGCTACAAGTCTTAACTTCTTTGAGTTTGATTTAGAAACTCATGCTTTACATGAATTAGGACATACTATACAACTAAATCATACCAATGATGTAAGTAGTGTTATGTGGTGGGAAGCGAGAATAGATA
The DNA here is from genome assembly GCA_045106825.1 of Saprospiraceae bacterium. Lineage (GTDB taxonomy): Bacteria > Bacteroidota > Bacteroidia > Chitinophagales > Saprospiraceae > CAWVWD01. The sequence goes on from JBGCFH010000164.1 coordinate 1,677, forward strand.
ATACCGACCCGTTTTATAGAGATTTGGATACTAATACATTAGCAGGAGGTTTGTATATGATGGATATTAGTGCCGTAAATCCACCACAACTTGGGACTTGTCAAACTCCTATGTCATTGGTCAACAGTGTTGATTGTGATTTCACTAATTCAACAGATAATTATTTAATTAGTGAATTGATTAATATATTCCCTAATCCTGTAAGTAATATCTTAACAATTGAAAGTCAAATAAATAAACCTCTTGCTTTTTTTATAACAGATGTCACAGGTAGAGTTCTAATAAATGGTGATTTGAAACAATCAAGAAAAGAAGTTGACCTTTCAATGCTTTCAAGTGGTTTTTACTTTTTATCAATCCATAGAGAAAATCTAATTTATACAACTAAAATTATAAAAACACCATAAATATGAAAAATTTCATTTACATATTTTTGGTATTTATGTTAAGTAGTTGCCAAAATGTATTCTTAATAAAAAAAAGTAAGAACTCTATTTCTTCACTTGAAAGTAGAAAAACTGATTGTGATAACTTATCTGAATTTATACACAATAATATGTTTTATATATCAAGAAAAAATAGTTATCTCCTTAGTCATTCGTTTCAAACTGTACTATTCAGATATAAAGAGTGTTTGGAACAATTGTCTTATCAAGAGGCTGTTAAGACTTTTGGAAAGCCAAGTTGTCAGACAGATAATCAATCTTGTTATTATTTATACTTTGAATTACCCCAAAATGTATCATTCAACGATTTACGTCTAAATCCTCAAAGTTTTGTTATTGTTCTAACTAAAGATGGAAATGGTGTTAGATTGGGAAAAGATTGTAATTGTGAAAAATAAAAAACGGATGCAGAACAAAGGCAGAATCGTCCATAGCCGCAAAAAAGCGGCTACGGCGTTTCTGCAAACGTTCTGCACCATTAGAAAAAGCTAAACGCAGAAAAAAAGACGACAAAAAACAGTACGTAAACAATTTTTATTCACATATAAAATATCAAAACCATGAAAAAGAAATTAACCTTAGTGGTATTCTCTTTCCTACTTTTCT
>JBGCFH010000165.1:0-3103 GCA_045106825.1 Saprospiraceae bacterium
ATTACTGTAGGCAGAACCTCCTGCACCCAAAATTGTTATCGCATTATCAGGACTGGTTGTACCGTTGTTAATGAATGGATCGTTTGCATTATCAATTAATTCTATCAAGCCGTTACAAGGTCCATTAAAGGCAAAACTAAATAATGGAATCTCTACATTAGCTTGATATTCAATATCTTGTGTTCCTGAGTTGGTTAAACCAAAAGAGATAAAATCGAAACCTGGCTGTGAAGAAGGATTATCAACTCTTGCATTTGGTGACCAAATACCATTGTTATACAATCGAATCAACGCCGTTACTCCTGGATTAAGTGTTACGTTTTGAATATTTGGCAACATTCCCGTCGGCACTTTAATCGTCACCTGTGCGGATGCCGTTTGGTTGAATGGTGAATTGTACGTTGTACTTGAACGCAAATATACTTTTACCGTATCTGTTGTATTGTCGTAATGTTCGTATTTTACTGCATATTCTACTTGTGCGGTTGCCATATTTGCCAACAAAAGGGCTATGGTTAATACAATACTTAATTTTAAAATTTTCATGATTTTTAATTTTTATTGTTTTATTCGCTACATCATAGACAAAGGTTACTCATTCGTACTGATGACAACTGTCATCGAGTAGCGCGTAGGCAAAATATTTTTATTTTTTGCTTCCTTTGTTATTTTATAGCATCTCTAATAGTAACACTTTATATTTTAATGATGTAATTTATTTATTTAAAGACCTATTACTGAATAAGCTGACATGGGGTCTAACCTTAAAAAAGACTGCTACCTAACTTTAGGTTAACTATTTCATTATCAGCTTATTGAGTGATTATTTTTAATGCTTTTTTAATTTACTTTCAAAAACGAGGTGACTTTTGAACGATAAGTTTCTCCGCCTTTTTTTCCTTTTATTTGTAGGAAATATGTTCGTTCAATTAAGTCTTCCACATCCATTGTTATCGTTTGTTCGCCTTGCGTGTTTTGTAGGCGTTCAGTCTTGATTGTTCTACCTGTTTCATCATAAATAATGATGTACGCATTGGCATCTACTTCGACATCGTAAGTAACATTCAGCCAACTACTGGCAGGATTTGGAAATAATTCAATCTTGCTATTTTCATCAATTTCTATTTCAATATTATCGGTGCTAACTGTTTGACAATCAATACTTCCTTTATATAGACCTGCATAAGTGCTGCCGCCCATACCTAAGACTGATATTTGGTTTTTGATACTTAGCTTTTCACTATTTGGATATAAAAAAGCATCATTTTGATTGTCAATGATTTCGACTAAACCCGCACATACACCACCTACATTTTCAAAAGAAAATAGGGGTAATTCGACATCTTCCTCGTAAGTAATGCCTGTTGTTCCTAAGCTACTTAAGCCAAAAGTGATGTAGTCATAATCCGTAGCTTCTAACGGCTGCTGTATGCGAACTGTTTTGTTCCATGCTACTGCTGGAAGCAGTGAAGTTAGGTTTTCCATCTGTACACTATCACTTGTTGGATATTTTATCGTGATTTGTGCGGTGCTTGTCATGTTTAACGGTGTTGGTAAACTTACATCAGATTTTAAACTAACAACGTAGGTCTTACCATCTTCTTGTAGGTCTATGCCATAATAGACTTGTGCGTTTGTTTTATTGATACCTACCATTCCCAAAAGGATAGCAATCAATAAGAGGTATTTATAGTTGTTATGTTGCTTTCTCATTTATTTTAGTATTTATACTTTAAATTTTTATTTTAGGAGTGTGTGTGGCCTAAGCCACACACTTTTCACCTAAACTATTTTACTTGTTAAAAAGAATTGTTTACAATATTTATGGTATTTGTTGAATAATAATAAAGTTTGCCAATAATCCTGTGTTTGCAGGATGTGCCACTACATTGAAGAAGATAATATCTGTATCATTCGGATTTCCTTGGAAAATTGCCGTTCCGTCCATATTTACATCTCCTCGATTGTAGCCATCTTGTATAAAGTTCGCTGCCAAATTGCTATTCTGTGAATCTAATAATACACCAAAGAAAATTCCATCTTGATCAACTGGTGAACCTTGAAATACAACTCTATCATTAAAGTCTACATTTCCTGCCCATAAAGTTCTGACACTACCACTATTGAAACTTTTTTGTGCATAAATACTTCCTGCCGGACCACTTAATTGGAAGTTACCTTGTGTAGTTGAGGTAAAATCAATTGAAGTAATGTCTTGATTCAAGGCAATGCTTGCATCGGTCATTACGCCTAAGTGATTTCTGTGTTTGATAGCCACATAGTAGTTATCAATTACACGATTTAAGAAAACAACTGCTGAAGTACCATCTACATCTACTACATCACCATCACGTTGTACTAATGCAGAACGTGTTGCAATGACAGTTGATGGATTGTTTTTATCTCTCAACTCAATCACGACCCAATCTACAATCGCATCGTTTCCTGTGATTCCGAATATAGCTGGATTGACGATTTCTCCACCGCCACCACTTACATGATTGTAACCAATTATAGTGTATGGTTCTGTTGTTGGTAGATAATTCAATGCTCGTAAGTCATCTCGCATTAGACCTAACACTTGGTTATATGAACCTTGTAAGAATACTTTTAAAGATAGTCTTACAAAAGTATCAGGATCTAAATAGTCGGGTGTTGTATCTCCGTCTGTGTCATCATCTGTTGTATCGCCATTACCATCTGTATCTTCGTTTAACGTCGGTACACCGTCATTATCATCATCGGTATCTTGGTAGTTAGCTAATGCATCATTGTCGGTATTTTGTGGAGTTGGGTCGTTAGCATCACCATAAGTAAGTGAACCATCCGCTAATCCTAAAATACCATCGCCATCTGGATCAGTACCATCTACCATATTATCAGCGTTAATATCTGCTAATAATGGATTACCACTTTCAATCAAGTCAGATACGCCATCATCATCCGCATCCAAATCTTGGAAATCAGGAGCACCTGTTCCGTCTGTGTTTGGTGGTACTAATCCTGTTCCTGCTGTTGCAGGAATACCGTTAGTTGTTGGTGTTGTTCCAACGACACCATCTGCTAAACCATCATCATTATTATCTGTTCCGCCACCTTCAAT
>JBGCFH010000166.1:0-2473 GCA_045106825.1 Saprospiraceae bacterium
AGAAGGCAAAAAATATTTTAGTGTTGGAGCGTTGGAAATGAGTGAAGACCACAAATTGATGGCGTATGCGATTGATGTAAATGGTTCGGAACAATACGATATTTATATTAAGAATTTAGAAACTGGAGAATTACTTGCTGATAAAATCGAACAAACGGCTGGTAGCATCGTTTGGGCGAATAACAACTCAACTTTCTTCTACACAATGTTGGACGAAACTCGCCGACCGTATCAAATTCATCAACACGATTTAGGCAAAAAAGAAGATAAATTAGTTTTTGAAGAATTGGACGGAATGTACTTTTTGTATCCATACAAATCCAAAAATGATAAATTTATCTACGCTTATTTAGGTAGTAAAGTGACAACTGAAATGCACTTTATGGATGCGAATAATCCAAATGCAGGTTTTCAAGTCATTCAACCTCGTAAGCAAGGTATGGAATACAGCGTCGAAAGTCACGGCGATGATTTCTACGTTTTGACCAATGACAACGCACTGAATTTCAAACTAATGAAAACCAGTGTGGACAAACCAGGAATGGAACATTGGACGGAAGTCCTACAACACGATGAAAACGTCTTGTTAAGTTCGGTCGAAGCATTCGAAAATCACTTAGTGATTTATGGTCGAAAAGGTGGATTCAAACACATTAACGTGACCGACTTACGCACCAATAAATCGCACGATGTCGAATTTCCCGAACCAGTTTATACGTATTGGGGAAGTGACAATCCAGAGTTTAACGGCAATACAATTCGCTTCACGTATTCGTCAATGATTACGCCTCGAACGGTGTACGATTACAACTTAGACACCAAAGAATTGGACACCAAAAAAGTCTATGAAGTCAAAGGTGGATTTGATAAATCGGATTATGTCGTCGAACGATTAGAAGCAACGGCAGATGATGGAACAAAAATTCCTATCTCGGTCGCTTACAAAAAAGGCATTAAGCGTGACGCTTCAAATCCTTGCTATCTCTACGCTTATGGTTCGTATGGTTCGAGTACAGAACCGTACTTTTCGACAATTCGAGTGAGTTTGTTGGATAGAGGTTTTGTCTATGCGATTGCACACATTCGTGGCGGCAGCGAAATGGGCAGAAAATGGTACGAAGACGGAAAATTCTTAAAAAAGAAAAATACATTTACCGATTTTATCAATTGTGCAGAGCATTTGGTGACGGAAAAATATACGAGTTCGGATAAGTTAGCCGTTGCTGGCGGAAGTGCTGGCGGCTTACTTATGGGTGCGATTGCGAATATGCGACCAGAACTATTTAATACGATTGTCGCACACGTTCCGTTTGTCGATGTGATCAATACGATGTTGGACGAAACGATTCCGTTGACGGTTGTCGAATATGAAGAATGGGGAAATCCAAACGATAAAACCTATTTCGATTATATGTTATCGTATTCACCTTACGACAATGTGGAAGCGAAAGCCTATCCAAATATCCTAATCACCGCAGGACTGAACGACCCGAGAGTACAATATTGGGAACCTGCCAAATGGACGGCAAAACTCCGAACGATGAAAACGGATAATAATACATTAGTTTTAAAAACAAATATGGGTGCTGGTCATGGTGGAGCAAGTGGCCGTTATGAAGCCTTGAAGGAATATGCTTTTGAATATGCTTTTGTTTTGGACAAGCTTTTGAATGATGAATGATAAATTATAAATGATGAATTTTGTAGAGCGACACTTGGATTTTCTGAGTGTCGCTTTTTCTAAAAAATCCCTGTTAATCTGTTAAATCCGTGTTTCAATCCCAAAAAATCGTTATATTTGGAATAACAAAATCTTTAATCAATGGTAGCAGAAGTCATTATACAAAAAGAGCCAAAAAAGGTAACAAAGCGATACACTTTAGAGGAATATTTTGAATTAGAAGAAAAAACACCTTCTAAAAATGAATTTGTAAATGGTAAAATCATTCCAATGGCAGGAGGAACAATAGAACATGGTGAAATCACTGGTCATATTTATGCTTTATTACTAATGTTATTTTTTAATTCGGATGAGTTAATAAACGTTTACAGTAATGACCAAAAAGTATATGTTGAAGAATATCGAAGAATAGCTTATACAGATACTTTTGTTGTTGTCGGAGAAACAGAAAGGCATCAAGGGAAAAATCAAACAATTACAAATCCGACTCTAATTTTTGAAGTTGCATCTGAATCTACTGAAAAATTTGACCGTACAGGAAAATTTAGAATGTACCAATCTTTGCCATCTTTCAAAGAGTATGTTATTGTCAGTCAAACCATGCCGATTGTAGAAGTTTATTATAAAATCGAAGATAATAAATGGCAAATAACTTCTTATATTGGTTTAGATAAAATTGTTAAATTCGATACCTTAGATGTAGAATTAAAAATGTCGGATATTTATAAAAAAATTACGAATTTGAAAAATCCACAAACTTATATTGAGTTTCCAGAGGAAGATTAATTTTTT
>JBGCFH010000167.1:0-5040 GCA_045106825.1 Saprospiraceae bacterium
TTTTCAAAGGATTTCCAACTTCATCAAAGTAATTGATTTGACCAAAATCTTTATCTGCAACATCTGAAAATTCTAAAGGAAAACCATTTTTGAAATCCATACTTGTTGCTGTAAATGTTGCTGTTGTAACTTTCACATATACTTGATTAAATGCTTCGTAAGTATAAGCGTATAATGCAACACCACCTTTTTTCGATGTAACTTTTCTTTTGAATTCGTAAGCAATTTTTCCATCTCCATAATAAACTACTTGCTTATTTCCTTTTTGAACCAAACGTACTTGACCATTTTCATAATATTGAGTCAAGTTTGTACGAGTTCCTGCATCATGTTTGTAAGTCAGCCAAACGTTACCATTATTGTAGTAATAAGTACATTGGTTTGTATTGTTTTCATAAACTCTTTTGATTTGACCATCAGGATAAAACTGCATTTCAAAACCATTATCTGTATTAGGTAAGAACAAACGCATCATTTGACCTGCTGCATCAAACTCTTTTAATGTATCAACTGCGATACCATTTTTGAAAGTACCTGAAATTTGTAATTTTCCATTTGTATGAAAAGCTTGTTTGAAACCTTCACAAGGTGTATCTCCACAGTTATAAACAACTTGACCTGATTTTTTTTGAGAAGTCGCTTCGATTGAAGTTGTCGTTTCATTATCGCCACTGTTATCTATGTTTGAAGCGAAGATTGAAGTTGTAAAAACTAATACTGTGAATAATGCTGTTAAAAATTTCATTATGATAATATTTAAAATCTATTGAATAACTTACGATTACTATATAGGCATAACCTATGCCAAAAACATGTTTTTAGCATCAATTGATAAAAATTTATATATTTCACTAATTTTATCAAAAAACTAATTATAAATACTGACAATCAATTGATTATAATTAAGTTTCAATAATATACAATGTCACTAAAAGTCAATAAAAATTAATTTTTAGCAAAAATTTTAATTGTGACGCACTTTTTTTAACATTTGACCTATTAAAAAAAAATCTACTATATAAAATTTAACATTATTTTTTATCACCTTAGTGATAAAACATCTATAACTAAGCATTAACAAGGTTTATGCACAAAATAATTTTGATAAAAAAAAATTATATTATTAAATTACACTTGACAATTCACTTAATAAACAATATTAATTACCTGAAAAAAAAATTAATATTCCAAAAAAACTGCAAAAAAAATGAAACTTTTGTTTTTTTTGTAACCCTAAAACTAATTTACCACTTTTACCATGTCACAAATTTCAAAATATAATCATAAGCTTGTTTTGTTCTATATATTTTAATCATTACACCTTTATATATAAGGCATATTCAAGAAATAAGATTCGCTTCATTTATAACATATAGTATTTATTGATATTTTTTGTTACTTTGTGATATAGAACTGTCAAAATGATAGTTTTACGAGAAACCAATTTTATTATAAATTAAAACAACAAAACAATATGGGTCTTTTTTCATTTGTTAAAAATGCTGGTGCTAAATTATTCGGGAAGAAAAAAAAGGAAGCACCAAAAGAAGTTGAGAAGAAAGTCGAAAAAAAAGTTAACAACGACCAAACTGCCGACAAAGCAATGGAAACTGCTTTAGAAGCAGTCGTTAAAAGTTTAGGCTTAGAAGTCGAAGGCTTAAATATTAGAGTAGATGATGATGCTGTAACAATTAGTGGTATTGCGGCTTCTGATGAAGTTCGTGAAAAAGTAATTTTAGCAGTTGGTAATGTAGAAGGTATTGCTTCTGTCGATGACCAAATGGAAACTATGCCAAGTGAAGAAGGTACACCTCGTGGACTTGAAGAAACAACGTTTTACACAGTAGGAGAAGGCGATACACTTTGGGGAATTTCAACAACACACTATGGAGACGGTTCAAAATACCCTGTTATATTTGAAGCAAATAAACCAATGCTAAAAGATCCGGATTTAATCTATACAGGTCAAGTATTACGTATTCCACCTTTAGGAGGATTTTCTGCGGCAAGTACTGCTCGTGGAGTTAGCGGAACAAATACGCATACTGTTGTAAAAGGAGATACACTTTGGGATATTGCAACAAAATACTATGGAGATGGTGCAAAACATACTATTATATTCGAAGCTAACAAAGAATTACTAAAGGGATCTAAAGTGATTTATTCAGGTCAAGTATTGACTATTCCTACTTTAGAAGCATAATTTCAATAGAAATTATTTAGATAAACGGATTGCAATTTTTTTTGCAATCCGTTTTTTATTTTAATACAATTGATAAATAGTATTTTATACTGTCAAATTGCTTGTTTCAAAATCTCGAAATTGATAATAAACTTATTCATCTTATAAAATCGTTGGTTTCACAAGATTAATAAGTCTACTAAAGACGATTAATTAAAAATAATTAATTACGTGTAATCAATTATCTTTACAATTATTTCAATACCCTCACCAAATTAATAAATTTCAAAAACGCTTATACAATGCTTCAAAAACTACTTAAAGTAATATTGTCTATAACATTCTTAATGTTATCAATAACACTTATTGCACAAAATTTAAATGTATCATTGGTCGGAAACTTACAATATCCTGAAGATGCTAATGATATTTGGGGTTACGTTGATTCTACAACAGGAACAGAATATGCCATTATTGGTTTGCGTAATGGCACATCAGTTGTCAGTTTAGCTGATCCCACAAATCCAATTCAAGTTGCTTATGTTGCTGGTGCTGTTTCGACTTGGAGAGATATTAAAACATGGGGAAATTATGCTTATGTAACTACCGATGCTGGTGCTGATGGCTTAACCATTATTGATTTATCTAATTTACCAGACAGTATTACATCAACTAACTGGAAACCAACTTTGACTGTAAATAATCAATCTGGAACTTTCAATAAAGCACACAATATTTGGATTGATGAAAATGGTTATGCTTATATTTCGGGGGCAAATTTAGGAATTGGAGGAGTCATGATTTTAGATGTTCATACAACTCCTGGCACACCGATTTATATCGGCACGACCGCTAATAATTATTCGCATGATTGTTATGCACGAGGAGATACTTTATACACCGCAGATATTAGTGCAGGAGAATTTACAATTTATGACGTTGCAGATAAAACTAATCCAGTATTTTTAGGCAGTCAACAAACTGATTTTTCATTTGCACACAACGTATGGTTAAGTGACGACAGCCAAGTATTATTCACAACAGACGAAAAAGCTAATGCACCAGTTGGTGCTTATGACGTTTCGAATCCATCGAATATTATAGAATTAGATTTATTTAAACCCATAAAAACATTGGGTCAAGGTGTTATTCCTCACAATGTCCATGTTTGGAATGACTACTTGGTTGTTTCTTACTACACTGATGGATTAATTTTGGTTGATGGAAGTCGTCCATCTAACTTAATAGAAGTTGGTAATTTTGATACCTATCTTACAAGTGCTGGAGGATTTAATGGTTCGTGGGGAGCTTATCCTTATTTACCTTCTGGTAAAATTTTAGTTTCTGATATTAATAGTGGATTATATGTTTTCCAACCTAATTATGTACGTGCTTGTTGGTTAGAAGGAAATGTAATTGATTTAGTAACAGGCAATCCAATTAATAATGTTGATATTTCTATTCAAGGAATTCTTGCAGATGACGAGACGGATATTATTGGAGATTACAAAACAGGAACAGCAATAGCAGGAACTTACACTGTTACAGCGATTGCTCCTGGTTATGTTCCTGCTATGGCTACCGTTACGTTATCAAACGGTGTCTTAACTATTCAAGATTTTCAATTAGTACCTGCCGTTCCATTTATTATTAATGGTTTGGTTATCGACGAACAAGGAAATCCTATTTCCGATGCAACGGTAACTTTAGAAAGTTTAACAGATACTTATAATTTTATTTCTGATTCAAGTGGGCATTTTTCAGTTTCTATGCTGAATGGCGATTACAAAGTATTGGCAGGTAAATGGGGTTTTCATACGAAACTGATTCAAGATACAACATTGTATACAGCCGCAGCTAATCTCACGATTGAATTACAGACTGGTTACCGTGATGATTTCGCATTAGATTTAGGTTGGTTATCGACAGGAAATGCTCAAACAGGAAACTGGGAAAGAGGAAATCCTTTAGGCACATCAAGTACAGCTTACGGACAAGTTGCTCCCGATGAAGATATTGCAGGTGATATTGGGGAACAATGTTATGTAACTGGTAACAATGGTTTGTCAATCGCTGATGACGATGTTGATAATGGACAAGTTCAATTGTTTTCTCCAATATTCGATATTACAACTTATGATGAACCTCGGTTATCCGTTCAAACTTGGTTTGTGAATATTGATTGGAATGGTAATCCTAATGACACCTTAATATTGAAAATATTTAATGGTGATTCTACAATTGTCATGGAAGCGATTACCTTATCCGATTCAAATTGGATTATGAGAGATTATCGTTTGAAAGACTACATTATTCCTTCTAATACGATGCGTTTCATTATTGAAACACAAGATTTACAAGGTTCTGGTCATATTGTGGAAGCGGGAATTGATGGTTTTGAAATCTATAACGGTCAACCAATTAACACAAATGTTATTGATAAATCAGTAATAAATATAAAAGTCTATCCAAATCCTTTTACCGAAAATATTGCGATTGATTACGAATTACAACAACATAATGCCGTTTTGGAAGTATTTAATATGGTTGGGCAACAAATGGAAACCCAAGTATTAAACGATAAAAAAGGCTTAATTCAAATCGGAAATGATTTAAATCCTGGTATTTATTTTGTTCGTATTATTCAAGATGAAAAAGTAAGTACAACACAACGTATTATTAAAATTGATTGATAATCAATGGTTAATTTACAACTTATTCACGTTTCGCTGAAACGTAAAATAGAAATCACAATTGCTAAATTTTGCTTCGCAAAATGCTTTTTTCACGCAGATTCACGCAGATTCACGCAGATTCACGCAGATTCACGCAGATTCACGCAGATTCACGCAGATTCA
>JBGCFH010000168.1:0-10515 GCA_045106825.1 Saprospiraceae bacterium
ATTACAATTTTTTGATGGTAGAAGATGCTCTTTATGCCAATGAACCTCATATTGAAGATTTACAAAGTAAAGGATTTGATTATATTATTAATGTAAAACCGACAAGTCAAAAAACCTTATTTAAACAGGTTGAAGGCAGACGAAAACGAAAGCAGACGAATCAATATTCTTATACAGAAAATGGTATAAAACACAGTTTTGAATATATTAATAACTTGGTATTAACAAATAGTGGAAAGGTTCGAGTGAATTTTTTACATTATCAACAAACAACCTTTAATAAAGATGGAACAGTAAAAAAAATAACCACTTTTAGTTGGATTACAAGTATTAAAATTAACAAAAACAATGTACGCAATATAATGAAAGCAGGACGTTCTCGTTGGAAAATTGAAAACGAAACATTTAATACACTCAAAAATTTAGGCTATCACTTTGAACATAACTATGGTCATGGTAAAGACCATTTATCAACAACTTTTGCTTTTTTGATGCTGCTTGCTTTTCTAATTGACCAAATTATTCAAGCTGCCTGTCACATTTTCAAGACTATTGAGAAGCATATTTTTACTAAAATTAAACTTTGGCAATCTATAAAATCTGTTTTTCATACAGATATTTATTCCAATATGGAAGATATTTATCGTAGAGTTGCCTTTCTTTTTAATATTCAAATTGAATGATTTTTCCAATTTTTATGTCAAATTAGAAATTGCTGTACCATTATCGGAAAGCTTTTATTATTTTGAATCTTGAGCGTTTCCACAAAAAAATCAACGAATCGAAAAATTAAATAAGTACCTCACCAAAAGTAATCACCTATTCTGGCTTGTCTTTTTTTCGTTCTACTTCTTCAAAAAATATTCCTACTGAAACAAGTTCAGCACAGGTTTTACACGATTATACTCACATTTTTTTTCATTGTATAACAAAAAAAATACTTCGTTATAATTACGTGCTTACCTCTGATGAGATACTTAAAGGGAAAAATTCACAATACACAGGGAAAAATTCTCTAAAGTTCTGTTTTAAAACTACTGCATCTTTGTATCAACAAAAACGGAAACAAACACTAAAACAGATTTTTCAAACAAATAAAAACTTATAAAAATGACAAATTTAAATGTTCCAACAAGAAGTGATGTATCAACAACGAACCAAGTGATTTTTGATAAATTAGAAAAAGGAATCGGTTTTGTACCAAATCTTTACGCAACATTTGCACATTCAGATACAGCATTAGATAACTATTTGACTTTTCAAAATGCAAAATCTTCGCTTCGTGCCAAAGAACGTGAAATCGTCAACTTAGTAACAAGTCAAGTTAACGGCTGTCGTTATTGTCAATCCGCACATACTGTTTTGGGTAAAATGCATGGTTTGACAAACAATCAAATGTTAGAAATACGTGGAGGAAAAGCAACTTTTAATGTAAAGTTTGATGCTTTAGCAAAATTGACAAAAGAGATTGTGATTTCGAGAGGTAAACCAAGTCAATTGACTTTAGAAAACTTTTTTGCAGTAGGTTATACAAAAGGTAATTTAGTTGATGTTTTAGTCGTCATTGGTGACAAAATTATCTCTAATTACTTACACAATATCGGACAATTTGAAATTGATTTTCCAATCGCACAAGAGTTGGAATTGGAATTGGAATATGCATAAGGTTTAAGCACTAAAAATTATCATGACTAATTTAGGAATCGTATTATTTCTAAAGGATTTTCATAAAATATTTAATAAGAGAATAGATAATGAATAATGTACCCGAATTTTGCGAAGCTATTTCTTAGTGTATTAATAATATTACTGTATTTAACTAAAAAGCCTATTCAAATCGAAATTTGAACAGGCTTTTAAATTTTATTTTGAATAAATTAGTTAGGAATTAACCTTCTTAAATTCATCTAATGTCTGTTTCACTTCTTTAATTTCGTAAGCTTCAATAACGTCACCTACTTTGATATCATTGTAGTTTTTAATTTTCACACCACATTCATAACCTGCAGCAACATCTTTCACATCATCTTTGAAACGTTTCAAAGAATCTAACTCTGCTTGTTGTCCTTCTTTAGTTGGATAAACAACAATACCATTTCTAATAATAGTAATAAAGTTATTGCGATTCACCTTCCCTTCTGTTACATAACAACCTGCGATTGTTCCAACTTTACTAATCTTAAATACATCACGTATTTCTATTTGAGCCGTAACCTCTTTCTCTTTTCGGGTATCTAACATACCTTCCATCGCATCACGAACCTCATCAATAGCATCATAGATAACAGAATATAATCGAACATCAACACCTTCTTGTTCTGCCAAACGTCTTGCAGTTATAGAAGGACGAACTTGGAAACCAATAATAATTGCATCAGAAGCAGCTGCTAATAATACATCAGATTCCGTAATTTGACCGACTGCACGATGAACAATATTAATTTGAAGATTTTCAATAGACTGTTTTAATAATGAATCAGACAATGCTTCGATAGAACCATCAACATCACCTTTCACAATCAAATTCAGTTGTTGGAAGTTTCCTAACTTAATACGACGACCTAAATCATCTAACGTCAAACGACGAGTTGCACGTTGTTGCTGTTCACGATTGATTTGAGAACGTTTGTTTGCTAATGCTTTGGTATCCTGTTCGTTATCCAATACTTTGAAGCGTTCACCTGCTTGTGGCGCACCACTTAAACCAAGGACTAACACTGGAGTTGAAGGACCAACTTTTTTAACTCGTTTACCACGCTCATTAAACATCGCTTTCACCTTACCGGCATGTTCCCCTGCAACAATAGGATCACCAACTTTTAATTTACCTGCTTGTACCAACATTTTGGCAACATATCCACGACCTTTATCTAATGATGCTTCTAAAATTACACCAATAGCGTTTTTATCCGGATTTGCTTGTAATTCTAAAATTTCAGCCTCTAACTGTATTTTTTCTAATAAATCCTCAATTCCAATTCCTTTCTTTGCTGAGATGTCTTGTGACTGATACTTTCCACCCCAATCTTCTACTAAGAAATTCATAGCTGCTAACTGCTCTTTGATACGTTCAGGATTTGCTCCTGGTTTATCAATTTTATTGATAGCAAATACAATAGGAACACCAGCTGCTTGTGCGTGACTGATAGCCTCTTTTGTTTGAGGCATCACACTATCATCAGCAGCTATTATAATAACTGCAACATCTGTTACTTTCGCACCTCTGGCACGCATCGCTGTAAAGGCTTCGTGACCTGGTGTATCTAAGAATGTTACTTTACTATCGTTAACTCTCACTTCATAAGCACCAATGTGTTGTGTAATACCACCAGCTTCACCATCGGCTACATTCGCTTTACGAATATGATCTAATAAAGAAGTTTTACCATGATCAACATGTCCCATTACCGTAACAATCGGTGCACGAGGTTTTAAATCCTTAGGGTCGTCAACTTCTTCCTCCTCTTCATCAATTTGCTCTTCTGCCGAAATAAATTCAACTTCGTGTTCATATTCTTCAGCTACCAACTCGATAACCTCAGCATCTAAACGTTGGTTGATTGATACAATTATACCTGCATTCATACAAGTCATAATAATATCTGTCGCAGCAATATCAAATAACGAAGCTAACTCAGATACTGAAATAAACTCTGTTACCTGAATTACTTCAGTGTTTTCTTGCTCTTCTCTTTTCTCTTGTTGTTCACGTTTTTGTTCACGATTAGAACGACGAACTCTTTGGCGTTTGTTTTTACCTCCACCAGCGATTCGAGCCATTGTCGCCTTAATCTTATCTTGAATTTCTTTTTGTGAAACTTCTTTTGGTTCTACTTTTTTAGCAGGACCTCTACGGTTTATATTTCTTCTTGGACGGTCTTTACGTCTACCGGGACCTTGTGGAGAATTACCTGTTCGACGACGATTATTATTTCCAGAATTAGATTTATTCTTATTATCTGTCGTTTTTTTATCACCTGGTTTCTTATCACCAGACTTTTTATCATCAGGCTTATTCTCTGTTGTTTTCTTCTCTGTTGTATCCATTGTCGGAGGCTTCACGACTTTCTTACGACGACGTTTTCGGCGGCGTTTGTTATCGTTATCACCTTCTTTCTTTACACCAGATTTTGGTTTATTATTACTTGCTTTAACTTGTTTATCCTTGTTGTCTTCCTCTTTGGTCTTGCGTTTTTTCTTAGGTTTTTTGAAGCGATTTAAGTCGATCTTACCTTTTATTTTTAGACCTTTTAATTGAGGTGCTTCTGCACGAATTACTTCTGCTGGAGCATTAGTTTCAACTACATTTTCAGGTGTAGTTAATTCTTCTTTCACGGGAGGCTTATTCTCTTGTTTTTTGACTTTATTGTCTTCTATAACCTTGTTAGGTTCTATTTTAGGCTTGTCCGTAACTTTATTGTTAGCTACAGGTTTTGTTGTCGGTTTTCTTTTTGGTTTTGCTCTCTTAGAACGAGGTCTATTGACTCCATCAAGATTAATTTTCCCAACGACATTTAGTTTTTTCTTAGCTTCTTCACGTTCCTTTTGCTTACGAGCTTCTTCTGCTGCAGCTCTTTCCTTTTCACGCTGAATACGAGCTTGTTCTTCCGCAGCTTCTCTTTTCAGTCGCTCTAACTCTTTGCGTAAACGCTCTTCTTCTTCACGTTTTTTACGGTCGTCTTCTTCCTTACGGATTCTTGCTTCCTCTTCTCTTTTCTTACGCTCTCTTTCTTGCTCCTCTTTCTTCTCGGCTTCATTTTTCTTGATACGAGAGCCGATAGTCAACTGATCCGCTTGAGATTTAATAGCAATTGATTTCTCGAAATCACGTAATAAAACCTGATACGCTTCGTCAGTCACCTTTGCACGAGGGCTGTTTTCTACTTCAAACCCTTGCTTTTGTAGGTGTTCTACAAGCGTACTAATCCCGACATTTAAATCTTTCGCTACCTTAATTAAACGTTTTGCCATAAATTCTTAAACAAAAATTCTTAAAAAGAGGGAAATAAAATTTACTTACCTCCTACGATAAATTTTAGAAAATACTTTCTAAATAATACTTAACTAACGGATACATAACAGGAAAATCCTGTAAATCATTCCATCTATTTAATATTCTTAAACAAAAATAGTGATAATCCGCTAATATCAACAGTTTAACGTATTTTTATTCTAAGAATATTTTATTATTACGATTGATCATCATCTTCAAACTCTGCTTCAAAGATACGAATTATATCAGCAATCATCTCTTCTTCTAAGTCTGTACGACGAAGTAAAAAGTCTGGTGTTAATTTCAACACACTTTTCGCTGTATCACAACCGATTTTTTTCAATTCATCAATCATCCATGGTTCAATCTCATCTTTGAACTCATCTAAATCAATATCAAACTCTGTAGTATCTGTGTTACGAAATACATCAATTTCATAACCTGTTAAACTACTTGCTAATTTAATATTAATACCACCTTTTCCAATAGCTAATGATACTTGATCAGCTTCTAAGTAAACTGCCGCACGTTTATTATCTGTATCTAATTCGCTACGAGTAACAGTTGCAGGCGTTAAAGCTCTCGAAATCAATAAACTTTCATTATTAGTAAAGTTGATAATATCAATATTTTCATTTTTCAACTCACGAACAATACCATGAATACGTGACCCTTTCATACCAACACAAGCACCGACTGGATCGATTCTATCATCATAAGATTCTACTGCAACTTTGGCACGAACACCAGGATTACGGACGATTCTTTGAACAGTAATTAGACCATCTTCGATTTCAGGAACTTCTTGTTCCAATAGTTTTTCTAAGAACATATTATCCGTTCTTGACAAAATAACTCTTGGTGTATTGTTTTTCATATCCACACGTTTGATTACGGCACGAACCATATCACCTTTGCGGAAGAAATCTCCTTTAATCGTTTCATTTCTTGGCATGATTAGCTCATTGCCCGTCAAATCATCAATGACTAATACTTCACGTTTTAGGATTTGGTGGACTTCACCTAAGATGATTTCGCCTACTCTTTCGCTATATTTACGATAGATTTCATCTTTCTCTAATTCCAAAATTCGTGAAATTAAAGTTTGACGTGCTGCTTGAATTGCACGACGACCAAAATCTAAAATTTCAATTTTCTCATAACACTCTTCTCCTACTTCGTAATCATCTTCAATCACTAATGCCTCTGAAATACCAACTTGTGTACGGTTATCTTCTACTGCATCATTTGCAACGATTTCACGTACTCGCCAAATCTCTAAATCTCCTTTTTCTGTATTGACAATTACATCAAAGTTTTCATCGCTACCATATTTCTTACGGATTAATGTTCGAAAAACATCCTCCAAAACTCTGACCATCGTAGGACGATCAATGCTTTTTATATCTTTAAATTCAGAAAAACTTTGTACTAAATTCATGTTATATTAATTGTGCCGATTTTCAGCATCCCGATTACTCGGCGATTTGATTACTCTAATTGAAATATCAAAACTTAAATATTGATGATTTCAATTCCTTTGAACCAAATCTTTTAGTTATAAAATATGAAACTTCTAAAACTTAATTCTAACTCTCGTTTTTGAGATGTTATCCCACGCAATCAGTACCTCTACCATTTCTTTGCGTTTCTTTTTTCCTTCTCTGATGATAACTTGTTTCTCTATCACTATTCCATCATCACCAACGCTCTTTAATATTCCCTCATCACTGCCATGTTCATTGAAAGACACTTTGACCTTTCTTCCGATGTTTTTAACATATTGTCTTCTAAACAATAAAGGTTTACCAACACCTGGAGAAGAAACATCTAATGTATATTTCTCACCTAACCAATTATTTTCATCAATGTGATTTTGTAAATAACGGTTTATCCTGGCAGTTTGACCAACTGTAAGACTCGAATCACTATCTAAAAAAACCTCTAATTTTTTGTTAGTAGGATTGAATTTGATTTCCACAATAAAGAGATCTTGAAAACCAACATCTTGGAACTTTTCAAGTAATAACTGTTCTATTCTTTCTTCCACTATCTAATAGATATTTTGAAACAACTTTGTGAAATTCTGATAAACAAATAGAGGAACAGATAATGTTCCTCTATCTATTTTCCCAATTTCACCACAAAAATAAGCAATTTTTATCACATAATCCACTTTTTTAAATAATTTACTCAATATATGGTTATCGACTACTTTGGTTTTTAAGTCTTTAAGTATTTTTGTTACAAAAATATTAATAATATATTACAAAAATAATTGCTTACATTTCGCATTTGATGTTAGATGTATTTTTCAAACCACTATTTTTCCAATTTTTATTTTATGAAATTTTCAACTCAATTTTTTGTGTTAATATTTACGATTTTTGCAGTTTTATCTTGTAAAAACTCGTCGGAAACAACTGAGAATGAATCTCAAACAGTAGAAAAAACGACACCAACCTTAGATGAAAAAATTGGTCAAATGTTGATGATTGGTTTTCGAGGAACAGATTTGACTGAAGATAATCATATATATAATGATATTAAAAATCTTCAAATCGGCGGTATCGTTTTATATGATTACGATTTGTTTTCGGAAGGAAAACTGATTCGAAATATCAAAAATCCGGAACAAGTCAAAGCACTTTGTCAAGCTATTCAAGATTTAGCAACTACTGATTTGTTAATATCTATCGACCAGGAAGGTGGAAAGGTTAACCGTTTAAAAACAAATTATGGATTCCCAAAAGTTGGTGTTTCGGCTCAATATTTAGGTACAGTAGATAATCTGGATTCGACTCATTATTATGCCAAATTAACAGCTGAATTATTAGATGATTTAGGTATTAATTTTAATTATGCACCAGTCGTTGATTTGAATATTAATCCAAAATCTCCTGCAATTGGTAATATAGAAAGAAGTTATTCAGCAGATGCTGCTGTTGTGACGAAGCACGCTACTGCAGTTTTGGATGTTTATAAAGATTACGGAATTATTGGTTGTTTGAAGCATTTTCCGGGTCATGGCTCGGCTGCTGCGGATTCTCACTTAGGAATTACGGATATTACAAAAACGTGGAAAGAAATAGAGTTAGAACCGTATAAAAACTTGATTCAAGAAGATAAGGTTGAAATGATTATGACAGCTCATGTTTATAATGAAAATTTGGATACACTTCCTGCGACTTTATCAAAAAAAGTAATGACTGACATTTTGCGTAAACAACTAAAATGGGAAGGAATTATTATTTCTGATGATATGCATATGGGTGCGATTGTTCAACATTATGGTTTGGAAGTTGCGATTGAAAAAGCAATTAATGCTGGTGTGGATATTTTGATGTTTTCGAATAATTCGAGAGAATTTTATGATGCAAAAGCTGCGGAGAAGGCAGTCGAAACGATTAAAAAACTTTTAGAAGAAGGAAAGATTACAGAAGCACAAATTGATAATTCATACGAAAAAATTATGAGTTTGAAGGAGAGTTTGAAGGAGAGTTTGAAGTAAATATACTTTTATACATTTCTCAAAAGATATTAAATTAATTGTAATTTTTTTGTAACTACTCAGCATGATTAATAATCTGCGTTTAATTGGGTTAAAAACCCAATTTTTTAGATGTAAAAATGCTAAGAAGCACTCGATTTTTAAACTTTCAAGTATTACTTGACTATACAACATCTATAAAATCGGGTTTTTAACCCGATTAAACGAACAATTTTATAGAAGCTGAGTAGTTACATTTTTTTTTACAAATCTACATTCCATAACCATTGGAAATAACACTGTATTTTACCCAAAAAGTGATTGTAAATATTTGAGTTTAAATAAATTCAGTTTGTTGAATTTTATAATCGTATTATAAATGTACGCCAAAGTATAATTGATTTCCCACAGAGAAACAGAGGTTTTCACTGAGAAAGCGGAGAAATATTAATATATATCTGTACTCTGTGAAAACCTCAATAAACTCTCTGGGAACTAAAAAGTGCACATTTTTTACACTACTAATTTTATAAATATTTCTCAACTATATAATCTAAATCAAATATGACTAACATTTTTTCTACAACAAAAATTAATCAAACATCGAATCAAACATTATCTGTTTCTTACAAATATTCTTGGTTTGGAATCTTCTTGTATTATGCTCGTTGGATGATTTTACCTATTATTTTTGTACTGATTTATTTTATTAATTTGGAAATTGTACCATTAGATAATACTCGTTTTATAATACTATTACGCTAAGACATAAATTCGAGTATATAATTTTTAATTTTATCAATCATGACTTTGATGTCATTATTAGAAATAATCGACCAGTTAAAAATATTAGCCAAATGTTGATTATAGTAGCTAATATAATCCAAAATTTTAGATTTTAAATCTTCTTTGTTTTTGAAATTACCCCGATGTATGACCCTACGAGCAAAACCTGAAAAGAAACATTCAATTAAATTCAACCACGAACAGTGTTTAGGTGTATAAACAAACCGAATACGATGAGATTTGTCTTGTAAATATGCCATTCGGGTATTCATGTTTTTTAAAATCCCTTTCCGACCTTTAATCCCCAAATCTTGTTTATCTCCAATTTTTTGAGCTACTAACTTAACCAATGTTTCAGATTTATGAGTATTGAGTTGATCAAGAATAAACCACCAAGTTGCTTGTTCATCTGTTGCAATAGTCTGTTCAATATGAGTAGCAAAATCCTTTTCTGTTCGAGTATCACCTACGGTTGGTGCAATACTCTTACCTGTTGCTATTTCAAGGTTTCCGATTAAAACTTGTGTTCCATGTCTAATATAATTGAATTCTCTTTTTTCTACTTGTCCTATTTTCATAGGCATTGTAGGATGTTGTCTTTCTAAAGCCTGTATTCCTGTTTTTTCATCTGTACTAATAACATGGATACCTTGTGCATGTAGTGCTGTGGCTTGTCCATTAATATGGCATAATTCGGTAACTTGTTGCTCAAATTCTTCCCAATCATCGATATTAGGATATTCCCAATATTTACTCTTATGAGGACATAGGCGTTGATTTTTTTAAAATTCGACCTAAGTGTCGAGCTGATATCTTTTCTACTATACCTCTTGCGATTACTTCTTTTGACAGTAGTTCATGTGTCCAATGTGTGAATGGTAAACCTAAGTCTAATGGTTTTTCTAATCCTAATGCTACTATTTGATTCTTTTGAATTTCCGTAAATTTATCAGGTGTTCCTGAACGAGATTTATCTTTTAATAGATTGATAATAAATCGTTTATAGGCTTCTCCTTTGAGTTTTCCTGCTTTTTCCTCTTCCGACTTTTCAAAACGATCTAATTCATAACTTAGCCAACGGTTTACCCAAGTATATACATAATTTAATGAAACTTTTAAATCTCGCATCGTCTGTTTTTTATTCCTACATTCAAAATAATAACTCAACATTCTACTGCGAGATACAACTCGTTTAGATAGTTTTTGACTCCTTGCTATTTCTTCCAAAATTTCCAACTCCTTTTTT
>JBGCFH010000169.1:0-20114 GCA_045106825.1 Saprospiraceae bacterium
TCTTTTTTCAATCTTGCACCATGACATTCTGGACATTCTTGAACCGTCATAAAGTTTTCTGCCCAATCACGAATTTTGCCTGAAGATGTATCGCCATACCAACGTTGAAGCATATTCACGATACCTTCGTTCGTCAGACTATAATTATAATCTCGTCCGCCACCATATTTCATTGAGATTTCAAACGAATCTCCTCCACCGTTTAAAATAATCTCTAAAGCCTCTTTTGGAATCTTTTTGACAGGCGTTGAAAAGGTAAATTTGTACTTTTTAGCAATCGCTCGTAATTGTTTGAAAGTTGTATTATCACGTACTTCGCCAAACGGTGCAATTCCAACATCATTGATACTTTTGGTGTCATCAGGAATGACTTTTTGCATATCCACAGCCGTGACTTTTCCTAAGCCTTTACAATGTGGACAAGCTCCATAAGGTGAGTTAAACGAAAACGCATTTGGCGAAGGTTCTTCATAAGAAATTCCGCTTTCTGCATCCATTAAGGATTTACTGTAAGCATTGGTTTTGCCTGTTTCCATGTCCAAAAACATGATAAAACCTTTTCCTAATTTCAAAGCCATTTGTAATGATTGACCTAAGCGTTCTCTACGACTTGATTGTACTTTTATTCTATCAATCACGACTTCAATATCGTGCGTTTTATATCTATCGACTTGCATTTTTGGCACGATTTCCAAAATCTCGCCATCGACACGAATTTTGGTAAACCCTTGCTTTCGCATTTTTTCAAACAACTCTCGATAATGTCCTTTTCTCGCACGAACCAACGGAGCTAATAAGGTCGCTTTCTTTCCATCGAAATTATCCAAAATATGGTCAATCATTTGTTCTTCGGTGTATTTGACCATTTTTTTACCAGTGACGTAAGAATACGCATCGCCAGCACGAGCAAATAACAATCGCAAAAAGTCATAAATTTCGGTAACTGTTCCAACGGTTGAACGAGGATTTCGCCCAGTTGTCTTTTGCTCAATCGAAATCACAGGACTTAATCCGTGAATATGTTCGACATCAGGACGTTCCATTTCTCCGATAAACTGTCGTGCATACGAGCCAAATGTTTCCATATAGCGACGCTGACCTTCGGCATAAATCGTGTCAAATGCCAATGACGATTTTCCACTTCCACTTATTCCTGTAATGACAACTAATTGATTGCGAGGAATTTGCACACTAACTTCTTTCAAGTTGTGTACTCTTGCTCCAATTACTTCTATATGTTCTAACTCTTTTACGATTTCGTTTGACATGATTTGATTTTGTTTAGACACAAATTTTCACGAATTACACCAATTTTATTTTGAATTTAATAATCAATAAATTGGTGTAATTTGTGGAAATTCGTGTCTAAAAAACAAACCGTGAAGATAGATAAAGGTTTTGGGTTTTGGTAGGAAAGATAATTATTGGTTTTACTTAGATGGCTTATTCTTTATTGGAAAATTGCACTTATGCAAAGGGTAAAAGTTCTGAATAATAAAAAACGTTGAAAGACAAATCATCTAAAAAAGCTTCCAAAATCCATTTCGACCATTCATAAGTTCAAGTTTACCGTTTAGAAATCTGCTATTTTTTATCGTTTGAACTTCCCTCATTTTTGCAAAATAGTTTTGTTAAAGGCTATACGTTTTGACAGATTTATTTTAATAAAATGAAAAAAATGAGAAGCATAGTTTTAGTATTTATTATTAGTTTAACAGCAGTTAACTTAGAAGCACAAAGCTTTAATGAAACCTTGAAACTCGTGGCAAGTGATAGAGGCAATGCGGATTTCTTTGGTCAGAGTGTTAGTATTGATGGCGATTATGCTGTTGTAGGTGCATATACAGGTGGTACATTGAGTAATCCTGTGAGCAGACAAGGTACAGCTTATATTTTCAAGAAAAATAATAATGGTAATTGGCAAGAAGTCAAAAAGATAGTCGCAAGCGATGGCACTTATCAAGATTATTTTGGACATAGTGTAGATATATCTGGTGATTATGTTATTGTTGGAGCGTATCAAGATGATGAAGATGCGAGTGGTGCAAATATGTTGAGTGCGGCAGGTGCAGCTTACATTTTCAAAAAAGATGAAGGCGGAACAAATAACTGGGGTGAAGTCAAAAAATTGGTAGCAAGTGACCGTGGAGAAAACGATAATTTTGGTCGAAGCGTGGGTATTTCTGGAGATTTTGCTGTAGTCGGTGCAAATTATGAGAAAGGTGAAACAAGTACTTCAAATGGTTTTCACAATAAAGGTGCAGCCTATATTTTTGAAAAAGATACGGGTGGAGCAGATAATTGGGGCGAAGTCAAAAAATTAACTGCAAGTGATGGAAGTGGCGGTGATGATTTTGGTAGAAATCTTCTTATTGACGGTGATTTTATCATAGTCGGTGCCAAAGGACATGATTATGATGCCTCTGGTAGTAATCCTTTAAATTCTGCAGGTGCAGTTTATGTATTTGAAAAAAATGTAGGCGGAACAAATAACTGGGGCGAAGCTCAAAAAATCGTGGCAACCGATAGAGCAGCACAAGATGGTTTTGGTTATTCGGTGGCAAAAGATGGTGATTATTTGGCGGTCGGTGCATTTTATGCCTCTACGAGTACGGTTTCATATAGTGGAGCAGCTTATGTATTCAAAAAGGATATTATAGCTGGTACAAATAGCTGGAGTGAGTTCAAGAGACTGGAAGCAAGTGATGCTGGAACTGATGATTTATTTGGTTATGCTATTGATATTTCGGGTGATAATGTTATTGTCGGTGCTTACAGTGAGGACGAAGATTTGACAGGCAACAATACTATCAGTAAAGCTGGTGCAGCTTATATTTTTAATAAAAATGAAGGTGGTTTAGAAAATTGGGGCGAAACTCAGAAACTCATCTCAAACGAAAGGTCAATGAATGATTATTTTGGATTTAGTGTCGCTATTGAAGGAGATTTGGTGATGGTCGGAACTCGAGGTGAAGAACTGGATACTGCTGGTGGAAATAGTTTGTCAGGTGCTGGTGCAGTTTATGTTTTTGAGTTTGGTATTGCTTCTTCTACTGACGTCGTTTCTGAATTTCCTAATCTAAAAATCTATCCAAATCCTGCTCATGACAAACTATTTGTAGAGAGTCAAACTACTTTTCAACAGGCTATTATTTATAATATTATAGGTCAACCTATCAAAGAGGTTTCAATTCAAAATAATCAAGCAGAAATTAACGTGAGCGATTTGTCGAAAGGCATATACATGCTGCAATTAATGATGGAAAATGGAGAATCAGTTACAAAACAAATTATTAAAAATTAATATATAATGATAAATATAACATACAAGATATTCGTAGTATTAATGATCAGTTTAACTACACTTAATTTAAACGCACAAAACTTTGATGAAACATTAAAAGCTGTTGCAAGTGATAGAGGTCAAGGACATTTTTTCGGTCATAGTGTTAGTATTGACGGCGATTATGCTGTGATTGGAGCTGTTAAGGCAGGCACACCAAACAATCTTTTTGGAGAACAAGGTGCGGTTTATGTTTTTGAAAAGGATAATAACAACAACTGGCAAGAAGTAAAAAGGTTAGTTGCAAGTGACAGTTCTGATATGGATGAGTTTGGATATAGCATAGATATATCTGGTGACTATATCATTGTAGGTGCTTATCAAGAAGATGAAAATGTCAATGGTACAGATAGTTTGGATGCAGCAGGTGCTGCGTATATTTTCTACAAAGATGAAGGAGGAACGGATAACTGGGGCGAAGTCAAAAAACTGGTAGCAAGCGATAGAGAGATAGATGATGAATTTGGAACTAGTGTTGGAATTTCTGAAAATTATGCCATAGTAGGTGCTCAGTATGAAGACCATGATGCCAATGGTATGAATGAACTATTTAGTGCTGGTTCTGCATATATTTTTGAGAAAGATGCTGGTGGAGCTAATAATTGGGGCGAGATTAAAAAGTTAACACCGAGTGATAGAGAGAGTAATGATGAATTCGGAGGAAGTGTACTTATAGAAGACGATGTTATTGTTGTTGGTGCAATGAAACAAAACCTTGATGCATTTGGAGGAAATTTTGTAATTAATGCTGGAGCTGTGTACATTTTTGAGAAAGATGCTGGCGGTGTCAACAACTGGGGCGAAGCACATAAAATAGTAGCAAGTGACCGATTAGCAGGTGTCAGATTCGGCAGTTCTATCGGAATGGATGGTGATTATATTGTAGTAGGTGCTCGTTCGGCAGATTCGGCACCGAATGTATATAGTGGTGCTGCTTATGTTTTTAAAAGAGATGCCAGCATCGGAGCAGCTACTTGGAGTGAAGTAAAAAAACTAATTGCTAACGATGCTGATGACAATGATGAATTCGGTTATGCTGTTGGTGTTTCTGGTGATAATATTATCATAGGTGCAGTTCGTGAAAGTGAAAATGAGAATGGTGATAGTACTATGAACAGAGCCGGTTCAGCTTACATCTTTAATAAAGATGAAGGTGGAACAAATAACTGGGGCGAAACACAAAAAATTGTTGCAAGTGATAGAGCGATGAGTGCTGCTTTTGGAGGAGCTCTTGCTATTGATGGAAATTTCATAATAGTAGGAGCAAGAAGCGAAAGTAAAGATGCTGTTGGAGGTAATAGTATAGGTGGTGCAGGTGCTGCTTATGTTTTTGAATATACTTTTCCATCTGCAAGCTCTTCTATTTCTGATTTTGATAATTTAAAATTTTATCCAAATCCTGCTCAAGAGTTGTTATTCATAGAAAGTGAAACTATTTTTCAACAGGCTACTATTTACAATGTTTTAGGTCAACCTATCCAAGAAGTTTCGATTCAAAATAATCAAACGGAAATCAATATTAATGATTTGCCGAAAGGTATTTACATGCTGCAATTGGTTACTGAAAATGGACAGCACATCGCTAAACAATTTATCAAAAACTAAACGATGAAAATAATAAAATGGATAGTCGTCTTTTGCTTTTTGAATACAACCGTATTTGCTCAAATTAAATTAGATACACCTAAATATCTAACTTATGATGTCCCACAAAAGTATGAAACGATTCTGTTTATCGCTATTGACAGCATCTTGATGGATATAGAAACGGGTAATTTCGATGATATGATTTTATCTAAAAAATCCGCAAAGCTTTTCAAAGCTACTTATGATTGGGCATTGACGTATTATATTCAGTTAGACTTAAAAAACGACATCAATCTATCAAAGCAAATAACCAATATTTGCCTACTTGAAAAAGATGTTTATTCTATTTCGGTGGCTTATTTTCAGCATAAAAACGATACAACTCGACTGCGATATAATTTACAATTGATAGCTGATTTTAGGAATAATCAATTGGTTTTTGATTTGCCTTTGCATTATGAAACGGCACTTTGGCATAGAAAAACCATAGGAACTACAACATATATTTTTCGAGGAAAACTGAATAAAGAACGAGTTAATATTTTTAATCAAAAAAATATAGAAATGGCTCAAAAATTCGGTTTGGAAGTCGTACCGTTTGACTTTTATATGTGTCGAAATTATCAGGAAGTATTGCGATTGTTAGGTATCGAGTATTCTGTTTATGCGAATGGAAATGTCAATGAAGGCTATGGCGTGGTCGATAATACGATATTTGCTATTCAAAATAATGAAGATTTTTCGCATGATATTTTTCATTTTTATTCTGCGAAACTCTATCAACGAAAAGATAGAAATTGGATAGCCGAAGAAGGTATTGCTTACCTTTGGGGCAATGCGTATTATACTGACGAAAATGGCGAAATGATTACAGTGGATACTTTAGTTGCTTTGCTAAAAGACTATTTGCAGCAAGACTACAGTAAGTCTATTTACGAATTATTTGAAACAGACGATGGCATTTATCCACAATTTGATGCGAGAGTTTCTATACGTTCTGTGATTTCAGCAGTTTTAGTCCATGAAGTTGAACAAAAATATGGTCAAAAAGGTGTACAACAACTCATCAATTGTGGTGATGATAAGCGAATGGCAAATTATCTTGAAATAATTGACGAATTATTGAACATTAATAAGGTGAATTTTGATGAAGAATTATTGAAACTAATCTACGAATTTTGATAACTCTAAAATTAGCAATTGATTAATGAGTATAAATTATATAATACCAAAAAACGAAAAGGGACAATCGAAAGGTTGTTCCTTTATCTTTGTTGCCGAAGTAATTCTTCAAAAGTATTTTTCTTATCTCTTGAAATCGGAACACTTTGTCCTGTATCAACTTTTACTGAATTTTCACCTCGATTAAATATTTTAATAAAGTGAATATTGACCAAATAGGAACGATGACAACGATAAAAATTGCTACGATTACTCAAAATATCCTCAAAGTAACTCAATGGTTTACTAACTAAAATTGGTTCATTTGTCGTCGTATGAATCGTACAATAAGCTCCTCCAGCTTCTATCAAAACAATATCATCGGCTTCTACAAATAATAAACCTTCAGTAACTGGTAACGCAATTCTGTTAAAAGACCTTGTCGCTGTATTTCGTTGTAAAGCAGCCAAATGTTCTTTCATCTGTATTGTGCCAATACGTTCGGTGGCTTTTTCTACCGCTTTTTTGAATAATTTTATATCAATTGGTTTTAGTAGATAATCGACTGCTGACACTTCAAAAGCTTTAAGTGCATATTGATTGTAAGCTGTGATAAAAATGATTTCAAAATTGATGTCTTGAAAAAATCCAAGCAATTCAAAACCATTGTAACGAGGCATTTCAATGTCTAAAAAGATAATATCAGGTTGATGTTTGTTGATTCCCAAAACGCCATCAGGAACGCTTTCATAATCACCCAAAACGGTGATGTTTTGAAAGTGTTTTTTGAGTAATAATTTTAAGGTACGTCTTGCACTTTCTTCGTCGTCGATGATGATTGCCGTGTATTTCATGTTATGATTTTTCGTTTTAATAAAGCGTGTCGATTTTTAAAATCAATACGGTTTGTTTGTCCAATTTTGCAACAAGATTAATAATTTTTTCTAAGAACTATTAAATAAATATACAAACGGTTGTTTTGAATTTTTCAATGGTAACAATTTCTAATTCAATAATCATTTCTACAGTATATTTTACAGTTTAGAAATCGAAAATTACCATCTGTTATTTGAAGCTAACCATTTGAAAATCACACCTTTTTTAGCCTTTACAAACACACTAATTTTGTCTTGTAATTAAATTTTAACACACGGTTTTATATCTAAAACTGTAATCAAATTTATAAAAATATAAGATGAAGAAAGTAGTAATTCTTTTATTATTAGCAGGATTTATGACAGAGTATTCAAACGCTCAAATACTCAAAAGGTTAAAGGAAAAAGCAGATGAAGTCGTTGAAGCTCAGAAAGAAAAGTTTGGACCGCTTGATCCAACTATCAGTCAGGCAGAAATGGCGAAAAATTGGGAAGAAAAAATTTATACGGTTTACACTATCGCAAGCGGCGGCGGTTGTTATGAAGATGGAACTTTGAAATTAACACTTGGAAAAGATGCAAACGGTTTGGTGACAAGTGTGATGTTGGACAATGTACCTTACGAAAGAGATGAAGAGGGAAAATCGGATTTTATTCGTTATTATTCTTCAACTAAAGGTAGTCAAAACTTGATGTTTCTTAAAGACAAAATTTTACTTTTTATAGGAGATGATCCACAGATTTATGGCAAATATTATTTAGGTGAAAAAGGAACATACAGCGATATTGAAAAAGCACAACAGTATCTAAAAGAAGCTCGTACTAACCAAACTGCTGACTTAGATGCTTATGTCAAAAAACAAGCTGCTGAGAAAGCTGCTAAAATAGCAGCACGAAAAGAGAAATACGGATTGGAAGATAAAAGTGTGAAGTCAATCGAGGTAACAGATATTTCTTCACAGTATTATGGTTTTTATCGTCCTGTAAAATTTCATATTACAGCGACACTTTCTGATGGTCGAAAAATTTCTACAAAAAATGGTGGTTTTTGGGAAGATTATGACATTAAATATCCAAATGCTGCTCTTGAAGGTACACTTGGCTATGAAATGGAAGTAAAACCTAAAGCCTTTATCAAAGGTGATGAAATCCTAATCGAAGTTGTCTGTAAACACAATCGTTCGCTCAAAGCAACTGGAAAAATTCCAATGAAATATAATGAGGATTTGGCGATGAAATATAACGCTTATGCTTGGGGAACATCTGGTCATAATTTCAAAATTGAGGTCAAACAAGTAAAACATGCTTTAGATGGTTCGGATATTTTGATGATTCGTTTTACGGATATGAGCGGTAGCTATGGCACTCAATTATTCAAAATGCGTGCGGATCAAACATTGTACGTTTACACCGATGGTCACAATGGTAATAAAACAGGAAAAGATGGTTATACTTTCGCCAAAACTGGTTCAGGACAAAATGCTGGAAATGGTGGAAATATTACGGTTATCAAAGACCCGAACGTAACACAATTTAACTTGGAATATTCAAATAATGGTGGAATCGGTGGTGCAGGAACTGCTGGTTATAATCGTGGTCGTGATGGTCGTGATGGTACGTTTAAGGAAACGGTTAGAGCTGTTAATTTTTAATAGAGTCGAGTTGAACTCGGTTGTTTTTACTGCCAAGTATAAGAGTATGTTTAAATTTTATCCTTTGGCTTGAAAAAGCATAATTTTCGCTCTGATTTCACGATTTTTTTCAGCAATAGCTAAGGCTATTACTTCAAAAATTCATTCATCAGAACAAAAATTCTATCTTTTTCAATTCCAAAAACAATTTTTAAACCTACTCTAACTTGGCAGTACGTTTTTTTTAAAATTTAAAACCAATTGAAAATGAGTTTTAAAAATATCATCGGTACACTCACTTTCTTATCCTTTATAAATCTTGGGTTTGCACAAATTTCTGAAATAGGAGATAAAGAATTGAACTTCAATCTCAACGGTCAAAATTTACGAATGACTTATTTTGGAAATAAAGATATTTCAGTAGCAAATAATCATGTAAAATTAGCGGTCATTCATATTCATGGTATTAATAGAAATGGTAGAGATTATTTTGATGTGATTTCACAAGCTGCTGATTATGCCAATTTGTATGAAAATAATGTGTTTTTAGCACCGCAATTTGTGACACAAGATGACAAAATAGCCCTAAATTTATCTAATGATTATTTATACTGGGACGTTGATTATGACCGAGGAACAAACGCTTTAAATATACCTGAAAATATAAGTACTTTCGGTGTTTTAGATAGTATGGTCAATCAGTTGGTTAGTAGTTATCCGAATCTTTGTCAAATTATAATTTCTGGTCATTCTCGTGGAGGACAACTTACACAAAGATATGCTGGAAGTAATGTTGTTGACAATAGTATCAATATTCCTATACGTTATGTTTCTGCTGGTTCATCTTCTTATTTTTATTTGGATAATGAACGAAGAATTACTGGTACAGAAGACCAATTTCAAGTGCCTAATACGACTTGTAATTATTATAATGATTGGAAATATGGTTTAGAAAATTTAGCGTCTTATCCATATATTTCGGCAGTCGGTGCGGCTACGATTCGGAATCAGTATAAAGACAGAGCGATATACTATTTGGTAGGTGCAGATGATAATTCTCCAACAGACCCAAATTTAGCAACAGATTGTGCGGCAATGCTTCAAGGTAGTCATAGAGTCGAGCGATTTGATATTTTCCGAAATTACTTGGAACAGTATTATACCAATAATTATAATTTTGATATTAATCAAAATCACAAATGGGCAACTGTGTCAGGAGTTGGACATAGTAATCGTTCGGTTTTCACTTCTACGACTGGACTAAATACTGAATTTAATCTGAACATAGACGATACAAAACTTAAATTAGGTTGGCAAATCAAAAATAGTGGTTTGACGAGTGAATTATTGCGTGATGTTCAGTTTATAGATGTTAATCACGGTTGGATTGTCGGAGATAACGGCACGATTTACAGGACTTTAGATGGTGGAAGTACGTGGTTAACACCTTCTATTATACCAACATCTTCAGATATTCGAGGTGTTTATTTTATAAATAATATGACAGGTTGGGCAGTTAGAAGTTCAGGTCGAGTATTGAAAACAACAGATGGAGGCGATACTTGGCACATTTCAAATACGATTACAAGTAATACACTTTATAGCATCTATTTTTATGATGCGAATATTGGCTGGGCAGTTGGAAATAATGGTACAATTATTAAAACAACAGACGGCGGAAATAATTGGACTACTCAAACATCAGGCGTGACTGACCGACTTTGGCGAGTTCATTTTATTAATAACCAAATCGGTTGGGTTGTTGGTCAAAATGGTGCTGCTGTAAGAACTATAGATGGCGGAATAACATGGAATATAATGCCAACAAATACTTCAAATGATTTGAGAGGAATTCATTTTAATGATGTGAATATAGGTTGGATAGCTGGACATGACGGAACGATTTTATATACTTCAGATGGTGGAAATAATTGGCAAACACAATACACAACGACAACTTTTAACTTACGAGATATTCAAATGATTGGGAATAATGGTTTTGCGGTCGGTTCAGATGGTAGAATAATTCATACATACAATGGTGGAAAAAACTGGATTCGTCAAGATAATTCATTGGCTACCGATGATTTGTGGAGTGTTGCTATGATTGATGCACATAATATTTGGATTGTTGGAGAAAACGGACTAATTCAACAAACTCAAAGAGGTGGACAACGATGTCTTTTGAATACTTCCTTCGGACTGGCAGATACTATAGAAGTTAACGGAACAGAAACTTTTACTTTAACTGCTGATAAAAACTGTTATTCATCTTATGAATTTAGCTGGAATACAGGCGATAATTCATCAGAAATAATGGTGTTTGCAAGTAGTTTATCTGCTGGATATTCTACCTATGAAGTCATAGTGAGTGATGGTTTTAATTGTTACGATACGGCAACGGTTGTATTCTCTAAAATGGTGCTTCCTGTAGAATTGCTATCTTTTGAGGCGAAAGCAACGGATAACAAACAAGTTGAACTGGTATGGACAACTGCGTCAGAATTGAATAATGATTATTTTGTCATTGAAAGAAGTAAAAATGCTTCCGATTGGGAAAACATCGGTCGTGTTTTAGGTATAGGAAATAGTATTGAGTTAAAAGATTATGATTTTACTGATTTTTCTCCTTATTTAGGAATCAATTACTACCGATTGAAGCAAGTTGATTTAGATGGAACAACAGATTTTTCGGATATTCGTAATGTCATTATTGAACAAGATTATCAAATTAAGGTTTTTCCAAATCCGACAAATCACCAACTATTTATTTCCATGAAGACTGAAAAATTCGTACAGGATTTTAGGATACTAAACATTGAAATGTATAATACTTTAGGTAGAAAAGTTCTTGAAACAAATTACTCAAATGTTTCGAGTGATTTAATCGAATTGGATATATCAAATTTAAGAAGCGGTATTTATTATTTGAGCATACGAATTGATGATTCAATAATTGAGGATAAACTTGTGCATATTATTAATGAAAAATAGGTCGCACAAGACAAGTGTAAGTATCCTTACAGGATTGAAGAACTAACGATAATCGTAAAATAATGCATATGACATTTACAAAGAATGATAAAATAGAAATGTTGGAGAATGCCTTGAGCTGGATTGTCGTAATGGCAATGCTTATATATGGAATAGGTAAAATAATTCAATTTGAAGGAGCAGCAGAGATTGATAAGACCATTCCTGAAATGACTGGAATGGAATTAATGTGGGCTTTTTATGGATACTCAAAACCATTCGTATTGACGTTGGGTTTTCTTGAAGTAATGGGTGGAATATTGATTTTTATAAAAAAAACAAGAATTATCGGTTGCTTATTTACGTCCACAATTCTCATCAATGTCATCATGCAAGATATATTTTTTGGAGTGCATTTGGGAGCTTTAAAAGCAGCTTTACTTTATCAAATATTCATTATTGCTATTTTATGGCTCAATCGAGATAGATTAATAAAGAGTTTCAATATCTTAATTAAACGGGAGAAGAATATTGAATTGAATCGAACATTTATTGTAAAATCAATTATTGCATTCGCATTATTTTTAGTAATTAGAATCTTGGAGTATGTATTAACCATAAAAATGTAACCGACTTTATTTAGACTAAAGTCTAAATAAAGTCGGTTTTTTATATACCAAAATAAAACCTAAACCTCAAACGCTGTAAACGGAATACGCAAAATCACTTTTGTTCCAACGGCTTTTTCATCTTCATACAAATCAATGATTTCCAAACCAATCTTTTGTTGATACGTTTGGTTGAGAATATCGAGGCGTTTTTGAGTGGCAGAAGTAGCGAAGGAAGTCGCTTGTTGACCTTGACGAAGTTTGATTTTATTGGCTTCTTTTCTACCTATTCCATTGTCAACAATAGTACAAATCAAGGCATCTTTTAACTTAAAATCAATCGCTAAAGTCTTGACACCGTTCAGTTTATGTAGTAATCCATGTTTGACAGCATTTTCGACAAACGGCTGAATAATCATCGACGGTACTTTGAGTTGTTCTGAATTGATTGCGTTTGATAGTTGAATATTGTATTGAAACTTACTACCAAAACGTAATTTTTCTAAAGTCAAATACAATTCTAAAATCTGAGTTTCTTTGCTCAACGGAATTTCAAAAAACTCAGATGCTTCCAATATTCGACGCATCAAATGACTGAATTTTGTTAAATATTCATTGGCATTTTCCACGTCTTCTTGTAGGATTAAATCTTGAATAGAGTTCAATGAATTGTATAAAAAATGTGGATTCATTTGAGCTTTTAAAGCCGTTAATTGTGAACTTTTTAGTTCGTTTTCAAGTGTCGCTTTTTGTTCAATATCTCGCACTCGATTCGTAAAGATTTTATAAATAATAGCCGCTAAAATAACAAGAATAATTAAGATAAACCACCAACGTTTCCATATTGGTGAAGCAATTGAAAATGAGTAACTTATAATATTACTGCTGACATTATCTTCGTTAACTGCTCGTACTTCAAACCGATATTCTCCTGCTGTCAAATATTGATATTGAGAAAAAGGTGACGTCGCATTTGTCGTTTGCCAATTATCATTCAAACCTATCAAACGATATTCGTAGTGAAACTTTTGACGACTTCGAAAAAGTGCTGTTTGAAATTCAAAACGAAAGCTATTTTCATAATAGCTAAAACTTGATTTATCTAAGTCTATAGAAATGCTATCGTTTAAAATAATTTGATTTAGTTTGATGTTTGGTATCGCTGTATTTTTTGCACTCATCAACAACGGGAAACGAACTAAACCTGTTGTTGTTGCTAAAAAAATCTCATCATCAATTACATCAATTCCGGTGATTTCTTTTTGATATAAACCTTCGTTAACATCAATAATTCCCATTGATTTTGTCTTCAAATCCATGCGAATGATACCAATATTCGTCGCCAAAATTAACCATTTCTTATAAATCTGCATGGAGCGAACTGATAGTTGTTTCTGATTATTGTCCACATCATTTAGGGAATAAAAATGGTTAAAGAATTGTCCATTATGATAGGCTATAAAACCATCAGAAAGCGTTCCTAACCAAAGTGTATCTTGCTGCCAAACACCACAAAGTGGATAAACTGAGTTCTCATTTTTAAGAATTTCCTGTATTTTCCCGTTGATATAATAGAAAAATCCATTCTTGTTAGAAAAGAAAAGTGTATCACTATTCGGATGTTTCGTAATCATTCTACCAGAACCATATAAGATACGTTCACTATCATTACCTTTTAAATCTGTTCGTTGAAGCATACCGATATTTACTGAAAAAAGGGAGTCTTTAAACAACAACATATCTCGAACATTTCCCGCATTAATATTAGTCTGTTGTTTCGTTTTTTTATCAATCAGAACTGTTCGTTCACTAATTGAAAACAATTGTGAATTTTCATCTACAACTATTTTTTTAACTCTGAAAAAGTCTTTATATCGCTTAATATCTATCGTTCTAAAAGTCGTATTTTGAGGATTAAAATTATATATATCACCTGAATATGTACCCAACAACAATTCATTTTCGTCCGCTCTTAAAGCTGTAATATTTGCATTGGGAAAAAAGTCAGCCGATAAAGTAATCACGTCAATTGACGGAATAATATAAATACCATTTTGTAGTGAAGTCAACCATAAATTCCCCTCTTTGTCGTACAACGCATCAGTGACTTTTTCATTGGAAAAATAATGACTAAGCAAATTAAATGCTTTATCCAAAATATAAATACCGTTTGTTCCACAACAAATAAAACCATCTCGAAACGGTTTTATCATATAAATTTCGCCGTTAGATGAATTAAATGGAAAGACTTTAGGCTTTACTATTTTTCCTTTTTCTAATTTCGCAAAAATCCATTCTTTAGTCTGATTATTTTGTAAAATAGTATAAACGGTTCCACTGATTTTTCTCAAATTGTGGCAAGTATATTGGTCAGTTTCAAATAACTTCCTGTAAGGTTTAGAACCCTCCTTAAAGTAAATGTTATCTCGACTATTGATATAAATTCTATTTTGAATGATTAAAAGATTAATAATGAGTAAATCATTTGACGCTGTATCTTGATACAACCATTTTGACTTTTGATTCTTTGTATCAATATCATAAGTCACCAAGTATTCAGGGAAAACGACTATGAAATCATTATTTTGAATATCAAACTGAGGAAAAGCAGAAGTCTCTTTCGTAAGATCTTTAAAAAGATGAATCGAGTCATTCTGAATATAAAAAATCTGTCCAGTAAAGTTTTGACACCAAACCCGTTGTTGCTCATCAATAATCAAATTAGAGATACTAATTCCATTTTGTTTTGGGTGAATGTATTGCTTAAAATAAACACCATCATACCGAAAAATTCCTGCATCACAACCAATCCATATAAACCCAAAACTATCTTGTTCAATTTCGTAAACTTCATTAGAATCAAACCCTTTTTCATAATTTAATTTATAAAAATAAGGTTGTTGTCCAAAACATAATTGACTGGATAAAAAGAGTATTATGAAAGATATAATTCGCATCTGCTATTATTTTTGTTCACGTGCTTAAGATGCAAATATAGGCATTGTTAAGGGCAAAAGCATCAGAATAAAAAGTTCTAAATGCTGTATTTAAGCTATATTTATATGTTCTAACTCTTTTACGATTTCGTTTGATAGGGTTAGTTTTTAGATTTCTTGACATAGATTATCACGGATTTTATAGGTTTTTTAATAATTTTTTCTGTGTAATCTGTGTCCAAAAAACAAACTGTGAAGATGAATAAAGGTTTTTGGTTTTGGTAGGAAAGATAATTATTGGTTTTGGTTAGATGACGGTTTTTCTCAAAAAAAATCAATGAAATAATCTTAATTATGAACTTTTCCACTAAATTCTTATAAGAACTATATTTCATAACTAACTTTGATAATAATTAAGTCGGTTTTAGTATTAAGAATGGTGATTCTTTGAAAAATCCCGTTAATGATTTACCTTACAACGATTCTTTTCAGAATTAGCTACAAAAATAATAGTAACCAAACTAATTTTTACAATCAAAAAAATTTAACAATAGGTATTAACAACCAAATAAAACCAAATAAAACCAAATAAAATATGAAAAAATTAGCCTTGCATTGGCAAATCTTATTAGGAATGGCATTTGGTGTCGCCTTTGGATTTTTGGCTTTACAGTTTGAATGGGGAAGAGGCTTTGTTACAGATTGGATAAAACCATTTGGAACAATTTTTATTAATTCCTTAAAATTAATTGCTGTTCCGTTGATTGTCGCTTCTTTAATCATGGGAATCGCTGGATTAAAAGATATTTCTAAACTCTCCAAAATGGGTGGACGAACTATCGGAATTTATGTCATTACCACCATTTTTGCGGTTACAATTGGTTTAGCATTAGTAAATATTATTAAACCAGGCGATTTTATTCAAGAAGAAACCAGAATTGAACTCACCGAAAATTATGCTGATGATGCTGCTAAACGAAAAGAAGCCGCAGACGCACAAGCAAATAACGGCCCTTTACAAGCCTTAGTTGATTTAGTACCACAAAACATCGTTGGTGCAGCAAGTAGCAATGGCAATATGTTGCAGGTTATTTTCTTCGTTATTTTCTTTGGAGTTGGCTTAATTTTGATTCCACCTGACAAATCAAAACCAGTTGTTGACTTCTTTGATGGTGTTAATGAAGTCGTCCTCAAAATGATTGATTTAATCATGTTAGCTGCTCCTTATGGTGTTTTTGCATTGTTAGCTGCTTTGGTTGTAGAGTCACCGAGTTCGGATATTTTCCTTGCTTTAGGTGCATATAGTTTGGTGGTTGTTATTGGTTTAGCCATGATGATTTTCTTATTTTACCCGTTCTTGGTAAAATATTTTACAGGTCGTGGTTATGTTGACTTTTTCAGAGGAATTGCTCCTGCTCAACTATTGGCATTTTCGACCAGTTCAAGTGCTGCAACGCTTCCTGTTACGATGGAACGTACGATTGAGCATTTAGGTGTTGATGAAGATGTAGCCAGTTTTGTTTTGCCTGTCGGTGCGACGATAAATATGGATGGAACAAGTTTATATCAAGGTGTCGCAGCAGTTTTCATCGCTCAAGCCTTTGGAATGGATTTGGACTTGATGCAACAATTAACGATTGTTGTTACAGCAACTTTGGCTTCTATCGGTTCTGCCGCAGTTCCAGGTGCGGGAATGGTGATGTTAGTAATTGTATTACAATCAATCGGTGTTCCGCCAGAAGGTTTGGCATTGATTTTTGCAGTTGATAGACCTTTGGATATGTGTCGTACAGTTGTGAATGTTACTGGTGATGCTTCTGTTTCTATGTTAGTGGCTAAATCTGTTGGAAAATTACATGTCCCAGAAGTGAAGAACTGGGATGACAATTATGGAAAAGAAATATAAAGTATGAAGTATGAGGTATAAAGTATTGACATTTTTATTGTAGATTTCTGAATGTCAAAATACTTTATACTTCATACTTTATAACTCATACCTAAAAAATGTTACTACAAGGTGCAATCGGTGACGCTTACGGTGCAGGTTTTGAATTTGCAGAACGAGCGATTATTGATAAAGAAAATAACTTAACACATTATCGAGTTCATCCTCGTTACAAATCCATTTATAAAAAATATACGGACGATACACAAATGGCTTTGGCTTTAGCCGAATTGTTGATTGAACAGAAGGATTTGACACGAGAAAATATTGCGGATAAATTCGTGGAAGTATTCAAGCGAGATGTCCGAGAAGGTTATGCGAGTCGGTTTTATCAATTTCTATTGAGTATTAATTCCGGTGCAGAATTGTTAGAAAAAATCATTGCGAAAAGCGAACGAAACGGTGCGGCAATGCGTGCTTATCCTTTAGGAATTTTAAAAACAGCATCGGAAATTATTGAGGCAAATTCCATTCAAATGGCCATTACGCATAATACCGAAGTCGCTAAAATTGCTTCGGAAGCGATTGCTTTGACCAGCCATTTTTTTATTTATAATAAAGGAACACAACAACATCTTAAAGAATATTTAAGTGACATTCAGCATCAAAATTGGTCATTAGATTGGCAAGGTGAAGTAACGATGAATGCGATTGAAACAGTCGAAGCTGTTTTGACCATTTTAACTTGTCCCGAAATCTCGGGAAAAAATGAAACTTCATTGAAAAATATGTTACTAAAAAGTGTGAACTTTGGCGGCGATGTTGATACTGTTGCTTCCTTGACTTTAGCAATTGGTAGTCAAATCGAAAATATTGAAAATGATTTGCCGAAGTTTTTGTTTAATGAATTAGAAAATGCAGCTTTTGGACGAGATTATTTAATCGGAATTGATAAACAGTTTCTGAGTTTGAAATAATTATCAAGTCTTTATAAAACGATTTGCAGTTTTTGATAAATCATAAAACAAATAAATCCGTTTATTGAACTTAATAATTAACAGTTAATAATTAATAAAATATGTTAAAACTAAAATTAATCACACTAATACTAACAACGACTTTTCTTTCTGCAATAGCACAACCAGAACGTTGGCAGCAACGTGCAGAATACGAAATGGAAATCGATGTCAATGCTAAAAAGCATCAATTTGACGGAAAGCAAAAATTAAAATATTTTAATAACTCACCAGACGAATTGACGAAAGTCTTTTATCATTTATACTTCAATGCATTTCAACCAGGCAGTATGATGGACGTTCGTTCGCAGACAATTTCTGATCCTGATCCGAGAGTTCGGGATAGAATCTCAAAATTAGAGAAAAAAGAAATTGGCTACCACGAAATCAAATCATTGAAAATGGACGGACAACCTTGTAAGTATCAAGTTGTTGGAACAATCTTAGAAGTGACTTTACCAAAACCATTGAAAGGTAATAGTTCTGCCGTTTTTGAAATGAATTTTGAGTCGCAAGTACCTTTACAAGTCCGTCGTTCTGGTCGTGACAACAAGGAAGGCGTTGAATTTTCAATGTCGCAATGGTATCCAAAAATGTGTGAATACGATTATCAAGGTTGGCACTCAAATCCATATATTGGGCGTGAATTTCACGGAATTTGGGGAGATTTTGATGTAACAATCACAATGGATTCTGATTATATGGTCGCAGCAACTGGCGTTTTACAAAACCCAAATCAAGTTGGTTATGGCTACGAAGACAAAGGCGTGAAACCTATAAAACCTGGCAAGAAAACATCTTGGCAATTTAAAGGTGAAAATATTCACGATTTTGTTTGGGCTGCTGATCCAGATTATACACATACTAAGATTCAAGTACCAGATGGGCCTTTGGTTCATTTCTTCTATCAACCTGGCGAAAAAACCAATAAAAATTGGACAAAATTACCAGATTATACCGTAAAATTATTCCAATCAGCAAGTAAGAAATATGGTAAATATCCTTATCCAGTTTATTCCATTATTCAAGGTGGAGATGGTGGAATGGAATATCCGATGGCAACTTTGATTACGGGTGATCGTAGTTTACGTAGCTTAGTCGGTGTAACGGTTCACGAAGTGATGCACTCTTGGTATCAAATGATTTTGGGTACAAACGAAGCGTTGTATTATTGGATGGATGAAGGTTTTACAAGCTTCGGAAGCAGCGTCATCATGGGCGAATTATTCGATCCAAATCCTGAAGGTATTCATGCTGGTTCTTACAGCGGTTATCAATACATTGCGAAAAGTGGAATCGAAGAACCTCTATCGACTCATGCTGACCATTTTAAAACAAACACGGCTTACGGAATGGCTGCATATTCTAAAGGTGCGGTTTTCTTAAATCAATTAGAATACATCGTAGGAAAACCTGTTTTTGATAAAGCATTATTGGAATATTATAATGTTTGGAAATTCAAACATCCGAACCCAAATGACTTTATCAGAATATTTGAAAAGGAATCAGGTTTGGAGTTGGATTGGTATAAAGAATATTTTGTCTATACGACAAAAACCATTGATTATGGTGTAAAATCGGTTGAGCCAAATAAGAAAAAGAAAAGAACGGATATTACTTTAAAGCGTGAAGGCGATATGCCAATGCCAATTGATATTACGGTAGAATATATGGATGGTTCAAAGGAGTTTTTCTATATTCCTTTAGAAATCATGCGTGGCAATAAAGTCGCTGAAAATCGTGCAATTCGTAAAGATTTATCAGATTGGGGTTGGGTTCATCCTACTTATACTTTTACAATTGATAAAAAAATCGCTGACATCAAAAAGGTAACTATTGATCCTACTGGTCGAATGGCGGATTTGGATAAAGCAAATGATTTTTGGAAAAATACAAATGCTGAAAAAGAAGATGGTTCAAAGGATTAAACCTATTATCTGAACTTATCTTAAATTAAGTACACTGTAAATTAAGTTTATTGACGTTTTAGTGGCTTTATTTTTGGTGAAAGCGAAGAAGAAAAATTTTGCATAGCCATAGCTATGGAAAACTTTTTCTGATGAAGCTATCGCCGAAAAGAAAAAGCAAAAATGTTGATA
>JBGCFH010000017.1:0-21320 GCA_045106825.1 Saprospiraceae bacterium
CTCTTTATGATTCTATGTGGTTTACAGTAGCGGCTGCTTTAGCTGCCGTATGAGTTTGTGATATTTTCGGCAGCCCCGAGGACTCGGGGCCGTTACTTAGCATCAAAATATTCAAAACCACGTAAAATCATAAAGAACCTAAAGAATATTAACAAGATTAATGATTAATTGCTTGTTCACTATATTCCCAAAGCTTATCGGCTAAATCCGTATCATCTGCGTATCTTGAAGGTCGTTTTTCCTGTGATTTTGCAAAATATTTTCCTGAAACAGTAAGGTCTGATGATGCTAAGAAAATGGAAGTTTTAGCACCTTTTTCAGGTGTAATCAAAAAAGGTTTTATCATTTTCCAACCCAACTTAAAATACCATTTCACATCGCCATTTCCAAAACCTGTTCTGACAACACCAGGATGTAAAGCGTTTGTTATAATTTTAGGATAACGCTTTGCCAAACCTTTAGTAAATAAAACATTCGCCAACTTAGATTGAGCATAAGCGGGAATTCCACTATAATCACCATAATCTTTTCTAAACCTATCAAAATCAATTTCACCTTGATAATGAATATCAGAAGAAACATTCACAACTCTTGGTTTTTCAGCAGTTAATAAATGTTCCATTAATAGATGAGTCAAATAAAAATGAGCAATATGATTTACTCCAATTTGTAGCTCAAACCCTTGTTTTGTTTCCTTATAAGTATCAACAATCAATCCTGCATTGTTCACCAAAACATCTAAATGATGATGTTGTTTTTTGAACGTATCGGCACATTGACGAACAGATTCTAAATCTGCCAAATCACAAATTATTAAACTAACCTTCTGATTATTAGACGCTGCTTTTATTTCTTTTACCGCTTGTTCCCCTCTTGATTTATTTCTACAAGCAATCGTGATATTTGCTCCCTTCTTAGCCAAACCAATAGCTGTCGCTTTTCCAATACCGCTATTTCCACCAGTAATAAGTACAATTTTGTTATTCATATTCAGATTGTTTTGAAATATAATAAATGTACTCAAAATTTTGGAGATTTTAAATTTTCCGAAACATCAAAAATCCACATCCAACAAAAACTTAGTTTGCTTCTCTCCGACACTCTTCGGTGTCATTTGAGTTGCAAAATTGCGTAAGCTGACAGCAATCGGATTTGTCATTTGAGCCATTTTTCCGATTGTCCACGATGTATTCACGATTTTTGTGGTACGTTTGATTCTGCGTTTTTCGTAGGTTTGAAATGCTGTTTTTACATCAGTTTCAGTTTTCAATACTTGTCCTAAAACCGCTGCATCTTCAATCGCTTGACAAGCTCCTTGTCCCATATTTGGTGTCGTTGCGTGACCAGCATCGCCCATTAATAAAATATTGTCATAAGCGAATTTTGTCAATGGTTTTAAGTCCGTAATATCGTCCCAAAATACGGCAGATTGTTCCGTCAATTCCAACGATTGTGGAATTGGAAAATGATAATCACGGAAATTTTCTTGTAAATGTTCGATTCGAAAAGCCTCAAATAATCGGTTTTTCGATGTTTTAGAATTGATACAAGCAAACCAATAAATTCGATTATTCGTCAACGGAACAACGCCAAAACGACCATCTCTTCCCCAAGTTTCTGTTGCAATAGACGCATCGAAGTTGTCTAAATTATGATTTAAAATACCTCGCCAACAAGTATAACCCGAATATCTAATTTCCGCATTTGGTACTAAACTCTTACGAACAGCAGAATAAATTCCATCACAAGCCAAAACATAATCGCCAATAGCCGATGTTTTATCTTGAAAATAAATCGTAACGTTATCTAATTGTTTATCAACGGTTTGTACTCGTTTATTCGTAAACACTTTGACATTATCATTGAGTTGACTCAACAAAATACGATGCAAATCCGCACGATGAATGGATACCGTTCCAACTTTTCCAACACCAGTTCCTAACTTTTGTATACTCGCTTCGGTCAATATTTTTCCACTACTATTTTTAATATAAAAATGATTAATAACATTTCCAACTTGAATAATTTCGTCAGCAATACCGATGACTTGATACGCTTTCAATGCATTCGCACTCAACACCAAACCTGCTCCAACAGGTTTAAATTCTGGTGCAGCTTCATAGATTTCTACCTCAAATTGTTCTTGAATCGCAATTGCTGTGGTCAAGCCACAAATTCCGCCGCCAACGATGATTATTTTTTGTTTCATTTTTTGAATTGATGAATAGTGAATGTCAAAATTACGGCTAATTATTTAAGGTTCAAATAAAAAAATTTGAAAGCGACAATTTGTATTCAAATTTGATTGTTTGACAATTTTTGCCAGTAGTGGCTGTCTTTAGCTGCCGTCTTTGTTTGAAATTGTTTACGGCAGCTAAAGACAGCCGCTACGTAAAACAATAATTTTTGCTTTTAGCAAAAATTGTCAATGAACCTCAATTTTTTTATTCCCATCAATATTTTCAACCAATTAGTTTTTTTATAAATTGTTAAATACTTCTTAACACTGTGATAATTCTAAAAATCATTTCGACAAAAAGTCACTTTTC
This sequence comes from Saprospiraceae bacterium, assembly GCA_045106825.1. GTDB lineage: Bacteria > Bacteroidota > Bacteroidia > Chitinophagales > Saprospiraceae > CAWVWD01. Next base: position 2,550 of record JBGCFH010000017.1, read on the forward strand.
TAATAATTCGCATTAAGCGATTAAGAAATAAAAACAAACTGAAAACATTCGTTCATTTAAAAAATCAACCATGAAATTATTACGAAATTCACTACAATCGTTATGTATCCTTTTTAGTTTTTCAATAATTCTTTTTTCCTGTGGTGCTGCTGAAGAAGTATCAGATGATGCAGAACAAGCCTATCAGGAAGTAGTAGAAGAGGCAGTTGAAGAAGCCTCTCAAGCAGTCGAAGAAGCGTCTGAGGAAGCTACAGAACCTGACATTCCTACTGGTGATAAATACAACGTCATTGCCGAAAATCCTTTTGTAAAAACAACGACTCAACCCACTTCTACTTTTTCGATTGATGCAGACGGTGCTTCTTATACGAATGTTCGTCGCTTTATTGAAGAAAATCGGTTGATTCCGCCAGCTGGAGCGGTTCGTACAGAAGAAATGATTAACTTTTTTGATATGAATTATGCGTACAAATCCTCAAAACATCCGATTGCTTTGAATGGCGAAGTTGCAGCTTGTCCTTGGAAATCGGGCAATCAATTGGTTAGAATCGGTATCAAAGGAAAACCGATTGCGAAAGCAGATTTACCAGCGTCTAATTTTGTCTTTTTGATTGATGTTTCGGGTTCGATGAATCAAGTCGATAAGTTAGGCATTTTGAAACGAGGATTGAACTTGATGATAGACGAAATGCGACCACAAGATAGAATTGCGATTGTAACTTACGCTGGTGATGCTGGTTTGGTTTTGACCTCAACGCCTTGTAGTGACAAACGCAAAATCAAACAAGCAATTAATAGTTTGGGTTCTGGCGGTTCGACTGCTGGTGCAGATGGAATTATTACGGCTTATGAAATTGCTACAAAGTATTTTGTTGAAGGTGGAAATAATAGAATTATTGTCGGAACAGATGGCGATTTTAATGTTGGCCCAAGTTCACAAATGGAAATTATAGAGTTGATAGAAGCAAAGCGTGACAAAGGAATTTTCTTATCTGTTTTGGGCGTTGGACGTGGAAATTTGAATGATGCAATGCTTGAACAATTAGCAAATAACGGAAACGGTTCTTATGAATATATTGACAAAGTGGAACAGTTAGAAAAAATATTTATTCACGATTTTAGTAAGTTTTATACGGTTGCGAAAGATGTAAAAGTGCAAATCAAATTCGATCCAAAAAGTGTAGAATCTTATCGCTTAATTGGTTATGCCAATCGTGTGATGAACAATGAAGATTTCACAGATGACAAAAAAGATGCTGGTGAAATTGGTGCGAATCAAAGTATTACGGCTTTGTATGAAATTGTTCCAAAACAAGGTTTGACAACAAAAAGTCCAATGTTTAATATTGATTTTCGCTACAAAAAGCCAAACGAAAGTAGCAGCCGACCAATGAGTTTGACGGTTTATAATTCTAACAAAAACTTTTTAGATGCCAGTGAAAATATGGTTTTTGTAGGAAGTGTTGCGGCATTTTCAATGCTATTAATGGATTCTGAATATAAAGGAACAACGACTTATCCAGCTATTTCTAAATGGTTGAATGCGAAGAAGTTTTACGATCCTTTTGGTAATAAAAAGGATTTTAAAAATTTGGTTTTGAAAGCGAAATCAATTCAGTAAATCGTATTAAGAAAAATAAAGATTGGACAGGATTTACAGGATAAAACAGGATTCAATTAATAAGTATTCGGCTCTTTGACAATTTAGATGGTAAACGATAAGATTTCTACTTTTTCAAAATCGTTATTTGTGTTGAAGTGTTGATGTACTGCTGTTGTAAGGAACGTAAACAGAATAAGCTCGTTTACGTTCCTTACTATTTCAAAACGTTCTCAAAGACTCAATATTGATTTTCCAATTATCGGATTTTTTTCTAAATCATCATTTCTACCATAAAGTTTCCTTATTTTTACGAGAGATTCACAGGTACACAGATATTTAATTCAGTTCATGACAAAGCAAAAAATTCGATTTATAATTAATCCTCATTCAGGTGTTCGTTTGAAACAGGAAGTTCAAGGAATGATTCAACAACATTTAAATCATACCATTTTTGATTACGACATTCAATATACTAAATATCCGAAACACGCAACAAAATTGGCGAAAGCTGCGGTTGTAGAGAAAATTGATATTGTGGTAGCCGTTGGTGGCGATGGTTCGGTGAATGAAGTCGCTGCTGGTTTGATTGGAACAGAAACGGTTTTGGGAATTTTGCCAATGGGTTCTGGTAATGGTTTTGCTGGACATCTCGGACTTGGTCGAGGTGCAAAAAAAGCGGTTAAAATATTAAATCACCAAAAATTCACAACGATTGATACTTGTGTTGTGAATGATATTCCGTTTGTTAATTTGGTCGGTTTTGGTTTTGACGGCTTGGTAGCGAAAGCCTTGAAAGGCAGCAAAGTTCGTGGTGTTTATGGTTATGCTCGAAGCGTTTTGCGTCACCTTTTTAATTATCAATCTTTAAATTATTCTATAAAAATAAATAATCAAAAAACGTTTCAACGAACGGCTTTTATGCTCAATATTGTGAATGGAACAACTTATGGTTACAATTTTCATTTTCATTCAAAAGCTAAATTAAATGATGGTTTAATTCATTTATTAATCTTTAAAGATGTCGCTCGTTGGCGATATTTTGGTTTGTTGCTGACTTCGCTTCGTGGAAAAATTCACGAAAGTAAATTAGTTGATGTTTTTGATAGTCAAGAAGTTACGATTCATTCTGATAATAAAACTTTTATGGAAATGGATGGCGATTATTTTGAAACAGCTTCGCCGTTTGAAGTAAAAGTTGTGCCGAAATCTTTGAGAGTTGCGATTCCTAATGATTCTATTTATTTGAATTAAATGCCTCTTTTTAATTAAAAAAATCTATTTAGTATCTATAACATTTTGCGTTTAATCGGGATAAAATCCCGATTCTTTAGATGTTGCTCAGTTCAAAAAATTAATAAAAAGTGCAAACAACCTATTTTAACAAATCAAAATTTTAACTATTCGGTAGTTTTTTTGATAGATAATCATCTAAAAAGGCGGATTTCAATCCATCTAAACGCAAAATTTTAAACCTTTTAGCTTCTAAATGTTTATCCTTATTACACCACAAATCATAAATATTTAATGATAAAAAAATATGATGACAAAAACACTAAAAACATTGCTTTTACTCTTCTTCCTCACAGGAAATTTCACAAGTATTTTCGCACAAAAACCTATTTTCAAAAACGGAGAAGCACAAATTGTTTCTGAATTTAGTAATTCTGAGGAATGGATAAAAGAAGAATTGTGGGTAGAAACAACGTTTGATTCTGATGAAGATGGAAAATTAGATAGAATGCACGTTTTTGTAACAAGACCTGCTCAAACAGCATCTGATGACTTAAAACTGCCTGTTGTTTATATGTCAAGTCCTTATTATGGTGCAACTTTAATGCAAATGATGGGCGGAGGAGATAACGATAAATATATGTGGAATGTGAAACAAGAGTTAGGCGAGCGACCAAAATCTCACAAAAATCCAAACCACAAAACAAGGAAAAAACGCCCTTTTATGGCTATGATTTCTGATAGAACTTGGGTATCAAGAGGTTATATTACGGTTTATTCTTCTTCTCCAGGAACTGGTTTGTCTGATGGATCGCCAACGGTCGGCGGAGAAAATGAATCATTAGCACCAAAAGCAGTTATAGATTGGCTTTGCGGACGAGCGGATGGATTTACGACACGAGATGGAAATGAAAAAATAACGGCTTTTTGGAGTTCTAAAAAAGTTGGTATGACTGGAACTTCTTATGATGGAACGCTTTGTTTGGCAGCAGCAACGACTGGAGTTGAAGGTTTGGAAGCGATTATTCCGATTGCTCCAGTGGCTTCATTTTATCATTATTATCGCTCAAATGGTTTGGTTCGTTCTCCAGGTGGATATTTGGGAGAAGATGTTGATGTGTTGTATGACTTTATTAATACAGGAAAAAAATCGAATCGAAAAGCGAATAACAAACGAGTACGAGATAATATTTTAGTAGCGAATCATGATAGAGTTACTGGCGATTATAATGACTTTTGGGAAAGTAGAAACTATTTAAATCAATTGGATAATTTCAAAACGCCTATGTTAATGGCTCATGCATTCAATGATTGGAACGTGATGCCAGAACATAGTTATCTATTTTATAAAGCGATAAAAGCTAAAGGAATCCCGACACAATTGTATTATCATCAAGGCGGACATGGTGGAGAGCCACCAATGAAAATGATGAATCGTTGGTTTACGAGATATTTGCATGGCGTTGAGAATGGTGTTGAAAATGATGCTCCAGTGCAGATTGTTCGAGAGGGAAGTTCTGAACCAAAAGGGTACGATTCGTACCCAGATAAAAAAGCCGTTGATGTCACTTTTTATCTTAAAAATGTTGATACAAAAGGACAATTAGTAACGGAAAAAATTGAAAATCAAACACCTAAAATGTTGGTTGATGATTATAATTTTAGTGGAAAAGCACTAATTAAACCTGAAAATTCCAAACATCGCTTACTTTATGTAACACCTATTTTGAAGAGATCAGTCAAGATTTCGGGCGTTCCTCGTGTTACGATTAAGTTAGCTTGTGATAAACCTGCTGCGAATCTCTCGGTTTGGTTGGTTTCCCTACCTTGGAATGAAGAGAAAGGAACGAAAGCTTATGAAAACGTTATTACTCGTGGCTGGGCAGATCCTCAAAATCATCGCTCATTGACAGAAAGTGAACCGCTTGTGCCTGGGCAGTTTTATGAGGTTTCATTTGATTTAATGCCTGATGACCAAATTATTTTTGAAGGACAACAAATCGGTCTTTTGATTTTTTCATCTGATAAAGCCTTTACGCTTCATCCAGAACCTGGAACGGAATTGACCATCGACCCGAATGGTACAAGTATTACGTTGCCGATTGTTAATGGATTGGAGCGTTATGAGGAAGCGACGGAAAAATAGATTGTTGTGAATTATTCGACGGGCGACTCAAAGTCGCCTGTCGAATTTACTAATCTAAAAACCGAGTTCAACTCGGTTCTACGTTACAATCCCAAAACCTCAACACCTTGCTCAAACACCACATCAACAGGAATTCCTTTAGCCGCTAAACCATCTAAATCTGCCTGTAAAACGTCTTTAATTGTTCCTTTTTCGGCTACTAATTTGGCAACACCTTCATAATCGCCATTTCCTTGAAGCGTCAAAATCAACTCTGAAAGCGAGTTCATTGCTGCTTCCATTTTGTCATAATGAATCGTATAAGTTCCATCGTCATTGCGTGTAAACGCTCCAGCTTCTTGAAAATAATTGAAGCGAATCATATTGGCTTTTCCGTGTGCAGACGACGCACCAAAGCGGACAGAACGGAAAATTGATGTGATAAAAGTCGTATAATACTCCTTCAAATCGCCATCAACTTCACCTTTTTTATGCAATTGTGAAATCATGTATAAACCCAAAACATCCGCTTTTCCTTCTTCCAAAGCAGAAGCGTGTTCTTTCAAGGCTTCTGTTACTGAACCTTTCCCATTGATTGTATTTTTAATGCCTAATCCGTGAGCAACTTCATGAAACATTGTATTCGCAAAAAACGCATCGAATGTAATATATTGACGTTGTGATTCATCAATCAAAACTTCTGAAAGTGGAACAAGAATTTTATCAAATTTCGCTTTCATCGCATTCTTCAACTGCAAACGGCGTGAACCCATTCTTTGTTGAACACGAATATCATTTGGCAAATTAATCGCAATTGTTTTACTTCCTGCGTTACAATCACCAGCATAATACACGACATCGTAAGCATTCAAATCTACATTTGAACCGATTTTATCTTGCTTATATTTATCATCAACAGGTAGATTTTTTTGTAATTCTGGTAAGAATGCAGCGTATTTTTCCAAACGCTTACTCCAACTCATATCTTTTATCAATACATAAGCTTCATGAGCTGCTTTGTAACCATTTAATTGGTCTTCATACGTTTCGATTGGTCCAATAACGACTTCCAACATATTCTTTTTCATCGCCATCCAAGCATAATCAGATTGCAAATAATCGTCCTTTTCCATTGCGTCTGCACGCATTGACAAGTATTTTTTGAATCCAGTATCTTCTGCTAATTCCGATGCTTGACGCAATAATTCCGCTACTTTTTTAATTTCTGCTTCAAATTGTTCGTGATACCAAACGGTTTTCAAATTCCCTTCTTCATCACGACGAACAAATGTATAAAGGCTTTTTCCATGTTCTAATTTCGCTTTTTCAAACTCTTCTTTTGTCATATCGGCTGGATAAAAATTCGCACCAGCTGGCTTCTCTCCTATTCCTTCTACAAAAGACGAATTCCCATCTAATCTGTCCCAAGGGCCATAATTATAAGTTGCAAAAGTTTTTGTATTTGCATCTTCGATTCCATTCAAAAATTCGGCTTTATCACCATAAGCTTCATACCAAAATAAATCGTCCATAATCTTCGCTGCATCAATCAATATTTTGACGATTTCCTTTTGATTATCCGATAGATTTGATAAATCGGCTGACAAGGTAAAGTCCGTATATTTTGCCAATTTTTGTTGCATTGGTGATTTTTCTTCTTGTTGTGTATTAACATCGGTTGATGTTTCCGTTTTACACGCTACAAATGTCATTATTGCGATAAGCAAAAAGGATATTTTTTTCATACTATTTAGTTTTAATTCGTTTATACATCAATCGCTTCAAGCATTCGATGTTTCATTAAAAATTATGTATTAAACGTTGTTTGGTGCGAGTTCGGGTTGCGAGTTACGAGTTGCGGGTTTGACCGTTTCAACGACAGTTTAAAAAATATACAAAATTATAAACCTATCATTTAAACAACTCGCAACACACTATTGACAATCTTGATTATACTTCGTATCCGTTCTACTCGAACTATCAATAATCGACTGATATGCTTCTTCTAATGTTTTACCTTTATCTGTATTTTTTTTAATTAAATACTCAAAAGTTGGGCCGTCAGGATTACCATATTTTGTCATATCTCTGGCTTGTAACGCTTTTACTTGACTCTTTTCTGGCATCATAAATCGAGCGTTTACTCTCGCTTCATGTCGTAATTTATAAGCCTTTTCTGCTCTTTCTTTCAATGGAAGTCCTTCTTCTTCCCATCGTTCGTTGATTTTTCCAATCGCAACAACTTGATAATTATACCAAAGTCGAATATCGCAATTCGTACTTGGTGCAGCCAACATATTTTTAGAAGTTGGTGTTGCATTTGTATTCGTTGTTGTCGTTGAGTTTGGAGCAATAGAAGGTATCCAAATTTTTTGTCCAACAGTTACGCTATTTGCATTTTTAATTTGCTTGAAACTATTGTCAACAGCAGCTTTTTCATTTGTAGCTTGTATAATTTTTGTGTAATTATTCGCATCGCCATAAGCTGTTTTAGCAATTTTACTCAACCAGTCGCTGGATTGAATAACATAGGAACTATTAGGAGATTGAGCGAAAAGTGTACTATTCGTAAGCAATAAAAGTGTAATAAATAACGAGTTCATTAGGTGTTTCATAAGTACTTGATTTTTAGTTTAAATACAGAGATGTTGAATCGCTGAATTTATTTTTTTTAATATAAAAACTGCAAAATAAAAAAAACTCAGCGTCTCTACGCCTCTACGTTCAATAAACAAAAAAAAATCCTACCTTTGCCGACTATGAAAAAAGACAATTTCGTCTATTTACACACGGGAAGTAATTTGGGAAATCGGTTAGAAAATTTAGCGAAAGCAAATGAATATATTGAACAATATATTGGTAAAATTGATGCTATTTCTAACATTTACGAAACTGAAGCTTGGGGCGTAACGAACCAACCAAACTTCTATAATCAAGCAATCAAAGTTGCTACAACACTCAATCCAACGGATATTTTAAAAAAAGTGCTTTGGATTGAATCCGAATTTTTTAATCGAGTTCGAGAACAAAAATGGGCGGCTCGTATTATTGATATTGATGTCTTATTATATGATGATTGGGTTATAAAAACGAACGATTTAGTCATTCCTCATCCATATTTACATCAACGTAATTTTGTGCTAATTCCTTTGATGGAAATCGCTGGTGAACTTGAACATCCGACAATAAAGCAAACGATTGATGACTTATATTGGCAATCAGAAGATACATTAGAAGTGTTTATTTTAGAAAAATAATTTACTTAAGCAAACTTGACAGTTTTTGAAAACCTGTCGAGTTTCAAATAACAATCAATTACTAAAATCCTTGAATCCTTTTACGAAATATAATTTTATCGCCGTTGAAGGCAATATTGGTGCTGGAAAAACAACATTTTGCAATCGTATTGCGGATGATTTTAATTGTCAATTGATTTTAGAATCTTTTGAGGACAATCCGTTTTTATCGCAATTTTATCAAAATCCTGAACGATATGCTTTTCCTGTCGAGCTGTTTTTTATGACAGAACGTCATAAGCAATTACAGGAAGGTTTGTTAGAACCCGAGTTATTTAAACAAGGAACGGTTGCGGATTATTTCTTTTTGAAAACTTTATTGTTTGCTCGAAATAACTTAAAAGCGGAAGAAAATCGGTTATTCTCACGAATTTTTCATGTGTTAAATGCTTCGTTTCCAAAACCAGATTTGTTAGTTTATTTACATCGTTCGATTGAGAATTTGAGGAAAAATATTGATAACCGAGGTAGAACATACGAAAAAGATATTACTAACAAATATTTGCAAAAGATTCAAAACACCTATTTTGAATTTTTCCGTACCGAAAAGTCAATCCCGATTTTAATTGTAGATGTTGAGAATGCGGACTTTCTAAATGATGATACAACATATAAAAAGTTATTGGAATTGATGACGAAAGATTATAAATTAGGCATTAATTATATTACAACAAATTGGTAAACGTGTTGAGCGTTATGTATTACGAGTTTAAATGGTAAAATTCAAGTATTTATAATTAACAAAAACTTGTTGTTTTTTTGTATCTTTATAAAGATAGATTTTCGACTAACCACAAATTAACTAATCACTAAAAATGTATTTAGACCAAAATAAAAAATATACTTTCGAGGAGTTTTTGGTGATGGAACCTGAATTGCCTTATAAAGCAGAATTCTATAATGGTCAAATCATCGCAATGGCTGGCGGAACGTCAAATCATAGTATTATTGGTAGTAATGCGATTCGACATTTAGGAAACGCTTTAGATGATTCTGATTGTGTGGTTTATAATAGCGATATGAAAATTGCTATTGAAGAATTTGATAGTTATGTTTATCCAGATGTAATGATTGTTTGTGGAGGTAGAGATTTTGTAGATGATAATCAAACCATTATTCGCAATCCATTATTAATCATCGAAGTATTATCAAAAAGTACAAAGAGTTATGATAAATATGAAAAGTTCTCAAAATATCGTACACTTTCCTCTTTTAAAGAATATGTTTTGATTCATGCGGATCAATATAAAGTTGAAGCGTTTTACAAAGAGGATAAAACGCTTTGGAATATTTCGACGATTTATGATAAAAATGGAGAGATAGTTCTCAACTCCATTAATGTAACGCTAAAGATGCAAGACATTTATAAAAAAACACTCGGACTCGACTAATTACCAATCACTAAAAACTAAAAATTGAATTTTAAACCAGGAAATACCGTAAAATTTATTCACACAGGTGAAATCGGAGAAGTTGTAGAAATTATTGACCATGAAACTGTTTTGGTGGATTTAGATGGTGATGAGATTCCTGCTGATGTAGAGTATATTGTACTTTGGAAAAATGATGCGGTTCATAATCCGTTTGAACAAACGAAAAAGACCGTTTCTAAAATTCCGAAAAAGCCAATCGAAATCAAACCGAAAAAGCTACAACAGCCTAAAAATGAAGGTTTAATGGTTGCTTGTGAACCGAATTTCGATAATGAAGGAAATATCAAACATTTCGATATTTTTTTAATTAATGATACACCTTATAAAATAATTTACAATTTTAAAATCAAGGTGTTAGAGTATTTTACACCAGAAAAAAATGAATTGATTGAACCAATTCATGCAAAGAAAGTCGGTCAACTTTCACAATATGATTTGAGTGATAATCCGAGTTTAGTGTTTTCATTATGGCAAATTACAACGGAAGGAACTGGTAGCAAATTGGATAAAACGATAAAAATAAAACCGAAACAGTTTTTTAAAAAAGCTCGTAATCACTCCTTTACAAGCGTTCCTTGTTATACTTATGAATTGACCAAACAGTTTAATGATTCAAAGGAAGAAGATTTAAAAACATATACAAAACGTCATATACAAGAGGAAAAAGAGGAAGATTTTTATGAATATGTTCAAACGCATCAAATTCATAAAATTGAAGATTTTGCAGAGTTTCCAGTCGAAATTGATTTGCATATCGAGCGTTTAACAGCAGATTATAAATCGTTGAAACCTGCCGAAATGCTACAAATTCAGTTACAAGTTTTTGAGGAATATTTGGATCAGGCGATTCGTTTAGGTATTCCGAAAGTGCATATTATTCACGGTTTAGGCAAAGGTCGTTTACGGAATGATATTCAAAAGAAATTAGGTCGAAATCCTTATGTGAGAATGTTTGCGAATGAACATCATCCGAAGTATGGTTTTGGTGCGACGGAGGTTTATTTGGATTGATAAATAAGTTAAATTTAGATTTTATGTATTTCAAAAGGTATCAGAGTTATTTATATATAAATAAAATATTTATTTGAATTGGTTATATGTGATGTTGTAATAATTCCCTTTTCTTATTTATTTTGGTGACTGCCAAAATCATAAAAAGACGATGAACAGTCTAAGTGTCACTATTATTACTTTATTTATTTTTTGCGTACAGTTTTTAGCAGCACAGGAATATCTTATTAATGCTAAAAAACTAACAACAAATGAGGGTTTAGCTAATCTTTCTTGTACTTCTGTTTTTCATGATGAAAATGGATTTGTATGGATAGGAACAAATTATGGTTTAAATCGCTATGATGGTTATAGTTTCAAACTCTATACAAAAGAGAAAAATGATTTACGTCGTAATAATTCTATTGGTCAGATAGCTAAAGGGGAAAAAAATACACTTTGGTTATTCCATAAAATTAATAAACAAGGTACTACTCAACATGAAACTATTTTCAATATTGATATTTTTGATATTAAGACCGAACAAACAACTGACATAAAGGAATATTATAATAACATACCTTTTCAAGTGGAGAATATTAATCCAATAAAAATTTATGATGACAAACAACGCCTTTGGGTTGCTACAAAAAATAGACAGCTATTTTTACTAAAAAATCATCGGTTTTATAAAATCCTTCATATTCCTAATCAAAAATTTTCGTCTGTTTTTATAGATAAAAATGACGATATTTATATTAGTTATAAGAAAAATATTATTCAATACGATAGTGAGGGAAAAGTAAAACAACGAATAGAGTTAGAGGAAAACATAGGACAAGTAACAGTTGACGAAAAGGGCAAATTATGGGTGGAAACGTATAGTAATAATGGTGATAATCAAACAATTTCTCTTTATCAAATAAATCGAGGTAAAAATGATTTATTCCATCAATTTAATAGAAACACTTTTAACAAAAAATGGAATATTTGTAAGGGATTTTATTATTTAGGTCAAAAAAAATGGCTCGTTATTCAGCCTAATAAATCAATGGTTACCAATCAAAACTCATTGGATTATGCTGTTGATTCGATTTTGTATAATGAGTATTTTATTTTAAATCATAAAATTAGTTATCATAAGAATATCTTATGGTTTGCTATTCCATCAGGTTTGGTAAAAATAAATATTGAGCAAAATAATTTTAATTATATCCATACGGCTTATGGCTTAGTTGATAGCCGAGGCATTACAGAAGATAATAAAGGCAATATTTATTTCAATGCTCGTGAGTTATATAAATATATTCCAACCTCGAAAAAACGAGAAATGCTTAATGATAAAATACATTCAGGTGTTGTTCATTATCATAATAATACGCTATTTTCTTCAAATTATAGTGTAGAAAACTTAGGCACATCTTATGATTTAAGGACTAAAACAATACAAAATTATATCGCTTCTGATAACAGCATTAAGTCAATGATGACTTACAATTTAATGCCAACAAAGAAAAAAAATATCTTCTTGGCAGGAACATCAAAAGGCTTACGTTATACAAATCGAAAAACTGCTATCGTCAAGCCTTTTGATAAATACAACAATCATGATATTTTAAAAACTTCTGCCATATTTGCTATACAAAAACATCGTGATAAAATCTGGTTAGCAACGAATAATGGTATGTTTTTGATGACAGAAGAAGAAGGCATTTTGAAGCAATTCGATGTTGCTTCTGGCGATTTACCATTTAATCATATCAATCATTTTCATATTGATAAAGACAATGTTTTTTGGTTGGCATCAAAAGGTTATGGTTTAATCAAATGGCAACCGTATTCTAAAAAAACAAAACCCAATTACCAAAATTATACGGTTGATAATGGATTATCTCACAACTACTTATATGCAGTATATGAAGATGATCTTGGGTATTTATGGATAACGAGTGATAATGGTTTGATGTCCTTTCATAAAAAGACAAAACAAGTCCGAACTTATACCACTTATGATGGATTAAATCATAATGAATTTAATTCTACATCTCATTATAAAGCTCGAAACGGTACGTTTTATTTTGGTGGCTTAGGTGGCATTTTTTCCTTTCACCCAAAAGATTTAATTATTCAGAAAGATAATCAAACACCTTTAAAAATTACAAACATATCCGTGTTGGAAGAAGATAAAGAAATTCCGACCGACAAAACAACTATAATTAATAATCAAAAAGCGATTGAGTTTCAGCCAAAAGATAAATTTATTGAGTTTCGATTTGCGTTATTAGATTTTAAAAATTCAGATAATCACATTTACGCTTACCGCATTAAAGGGTATCGAAATGTATGGACGTATAACAAAGAAAATTTTCTCCGTCTAAATAATCTACCTTATGGCAAATACACGTTAGAAATTAAAGGAAAAGCAGGCAGCGAAGATTGGTCAAAGGACATTATTTCAATAACTATTTATGTCGTTAAACCTTTTTATCTACAAACATGGTTCGTTGCATTGATGGTATTAAGTATCTTAACGAGTATCTTTTTTCTTAGTCGTTATCGTATTCGACAATTGGAACAAGATAAAATCAAATTATCAAAAGAAGTCGATAAGCGAACTGCAAAAATCAATCATGATAAATTGATTATCGAACAACAAGCAGAAGATTTAAAGGCGTTAGACGTAGCAAAGTCAAAATTCTTTTCTAATATCACGCATGAATTTCGTACACCTTTGACGTTAATCCTTGGGCCAATTAATTATATGCTTAAAAATAAGCCGCCAAAACGCTTTGAAAATCAATTATCTTTTGCGAATAATAATGCTAAACAATTACTTAGTTTAGTTAATCAATTGTTAGATATTTCAAAATTGGAGGATAATAAAATCGGTGTTGTACTAACACGAGGGGACATTATTGAATTTACGCATCAATTATTACAACAATTAGAACCGTTGCGAAAAGAAAAGCGGCAAATCATTCGATTTAAGCCACAATTTCAACAATGGGAAATAGACTTTGACCAAACGAAATGGAATAATATTATTATTAATTTGGTATCTAATGCGATGAAGTTTACGCCCGAAAAAGGTCAAATTACAATTGAACTAAAAGAGCAAGTTCAAGTTAATCAAACCAATATTATTTTAACTGTAAATGATAGTGGAATTGGAATTTTAGACAAAGATTTACCACATATTTTTAATCGTTTTTATCAAGTTGATAATTCTTCAACACGAGTACAACAAGGTACAGGTATTGGTTTATCATTAGTGAAAGAATTGATAGAACTGCAACAAGGTACAATTTCAGTCGAAAGTCAGAGTGGCGTTGGAACGACCTTTACGGTTGTTTTACCACTTCAAGTTAAAAATACAACAATTTATAATCCTAAACAGGATATTAAATCGCAGCCTATCACTGAAAATATCAAAACAATAGATGATATAAAATCAATTTTTATTGATGATGAAAAATTAAAAATTCTCATTATTGAGGATAATCACGATATGAGAATTTATATCAAAAGTTGTTTAGATGCGACAATGTTTGATATTATTGAAGCAGAAAACGGGGAACAAGGCATCAAAAAAGCAATTGAAGTTGTCCCTGATTTAATCATTTCAGATGTGATGATGCCGATAAAAGATGGTTTTGAAGTTGTAGAAACTTTGCGTCAAAACAGAATTACATCGCATATTCCAATGATAATGTTGACCGCAAAAACAGCCATTGAAAGTAAACTGAAAGGTATTCGTAAAGGTGTCGATGCGTATTTAACAAAGCCATTTAATACAGACGAATTGATTTTGAGAATTTATAAATTAATCGAATTACGTAAAAAATTACAGTCCTATTATGGTAGTCAAACAACTATTCAACAACCTCAAGAAGTAGTAACCTATAAAGAAGAAGACACTTTTATAGAGGAGTTTAAACACTATGTTTTGCAACATTTGGATAGCGACAAATTAGATAATACCTCTTTAGCCGCACATTTTAAAATGAGTAAAATGCAGCTACATCGAAAGATAAAAGCACTAACTACTCATAGCACAAGTGTTTATATTCGCCTTATTAAATTAGAGATTGCATTGCAGTTACTCAAGAAAAAAGAGCTATCAATATCTGAAATTGCATACCAAACTGGCTTTTCTTCGCCAAGCCATTTTTCAAATACTTTTAAAAAACACCATCAGATTATTCAATAAACAATTGAAAATCAAAAACTTACATTTAATAAATTAAAAAAATGTTACGATTTTGCAAGTCCTTGTTATGATTTTGCAAGTCTTATTTTATTGAAAAAATGTTCTTTGTGGTATTAATAAACAAAAGATACCAAACAATGACTAACGTACAATTAAATTTTCAAATTCCTCAAGTAGGAATGAACACACAATGGATAAATGATTTGGATTTTGTAATTGAGCAATACTATGATAATTCCAATTTTGGTGTTGCTTCTATGGCTCGAAAAATGGGTTTGTCCGAACGCAATTTATGTTACAAACTCAAGCAAGAAACAAACGAAACACCTGCCAATTATTTAAAAGCCTATCGCTTAGGAAAAGCCTACGAACTACTTGCTTCTAAAAAATACCGAAACATTGGCGATGTCTGTTACCAAACAGGTTTTAACAATGTTCACTCTTTCGCAAGACAATTTCGACAACAATTTGGCTGTACACCTATAGCGATTATTAGACAATAAGTTATTTTCCAATTACAACTTTACGAAAGCTTCAAAACTTTCGTAAAGTTAATCTTGGCATCAATCGCCGAGGTTTCGGGACAGGCACATCAACACAAATTAAACAAAAAAATAATATCAGAAAATGTATAGTTATTTTGCGGAAAATGTATAAGTCTATTTTTGCATCAACCGTAATTTTGCGTCATTCACTTTAACAGTGATTTCCCCTCTTTGAAAACATTTTAAGTATCACTTTTTAATAACAGTGACTTTAAGAATTATTCTTAAAGGCAGGATTGCTATGCCTTTACGATACCTCTTGAGGGAACAATCTAATTCAATACAAAATTTTAATTTATGAAACATTTACGTTTACTTTTGTTATTTGCAATGCTGTCGTTTATACAGTTTACGGCTTTGGGGCAAACCGTTGTTACTATTGGAAGTGGCTCTTCTAATGGAGGAAATGGCGACCAGGCTGGTCCTATCTATCGCTTTAGTGCATCAAGCGGAAATAATTACAGTCGGCACGTTATGTTATATACGGAAGCTGATTTAAGAGCACAAGGACTTTATGCGGGTGTTGAAATCACAAAAATTGCTTGGTACAAAACATCAAGTCATACAATGAGTAGTGGTCGCACCGCTTCGATGAATATATTAATGCAAAATAGCGATAAAACATCAATATCATCTGATGAGTGGGATAATTTAGTTTCCAAAATGTCAACCGTTTATTCTAACAGTAGTGTAGATAACAATGACATTCCGAACGCTGTAGGTTGGGTAGAATTTACATTAACTAACCCAATTGTTTATAATGGTGGTTCTTTAGAAATTGCCACGGATTGGGCAGTAAACAGTGGCTCAGGAAATTCAACTACTGGAGCGTTCACTTGGAGATATACTTCAACAGGGAGTACACAGGCATTAGGTCATAGAAAGTCAAGTTCTATTTCTGGAACGACAAGCATTGCTACAGCTTATTCTCGTAATATGAACTTGCAACTCACCTACACGCCGTTAGTGCCGCAGGCAACGCCTTTGACCGAGGGTTTCGAGTCAAATAGTTATGGTATTTTTAAGGAGTTTAGTGCCAGAAGAGGGGAAACCAACGTAGAAGGTGCTGCTGCAAACTCAGGAAGTTACGGGGCTCGTCTATCTGGAAAATTCAGCTCTGGATGGACTGGAGGCGGTTCTACAACAACCGCAACAAATGCGTGGATAGACAATCTTGCACAACATTCTTCTCTTAATGTATTAGTAGATGCAACAAATGCGACATCCATAAATTTAGAATTTGATTTAAAACAAACCTATTCTTATGGTGCAAAATACTCTTGGTTTAGAGTAATGGTTAATGGAACACAAATAGGAAGTGACTATAATCCTACTACACAAAATAGTGACCCTTTCACTACCATTAATATGGACTTATCCGCCTACGCAGGAACTACTTTTGATTTATCATTTCAATTTGCAGGTAAGTATAGTGATAGTGGCGGAAATAGTGGTAATGGTGACAAAGCCTTTTTAGATAATGTCAGTATATCCTGTGATAAAGTTACCACCTTACCTCACACTGAAAATTTTGACAATCTAACACCTGTTAGTGGGAGTATATCGGGTTGCCAAGCTACAAGTAGTTTAAATGGTTGTTGGTCAAACGATTATGCAAATACTAATATGTGGATAGTGAGAAGTGCCAGTACAACTTCAAATAGTACTGGACCGACAAGTGACCATACAACAGGTTCAGGAAATTTCATTTATTTAGAAGCCAGTATTTGTAACTCTAACACTTCCTACTTCTACAGTACCGAGTATGATGTGAGCAGTTTGGGTACACCCGAATTAAGTTTTTGGTATCACATGTACGGTGCAGATATGGGTTCATTATCCATAGAGGTATCTACTGACGGAGGCAATAGCTGGTCGGCATCAGTCTGGTCGTTAAGTGGAGATTAGGGGAATAGTTGGCAAGAAGCCATTGTTGATTTAGCCGCCTATGCTGGTGCGACTTCTGTTATTTTACGTTTTACAGGGATTACGGGAAGCAGTTATTGGTCTGATATAGCAATTGATGACATAACCATTAAAGAGGGTTGTGTAGCCCCAAGTTCTTATGCTGTAAGTAATATTCAAAAAAACCAAGTCGAATTAGATTGGACAGAGAATGGAAATGCAACAGAATGGGAAATTCGTATTCTTACAGGAGGAGTTTTTGTTACTGAAACTGTAACCACACACCCATATACACTACAAAGTTTGACACCGAATACGTCCTATATATCAGTCGTTGTGGCAAACTGTGGCGTTGGTGCTCAAAGTGATGTTTCAAATCTAATAGGCTTCACAACTGTATGTGAAGAACCTACTGGGCTTTCTGTTTCTAATGTAACGGCTACTGATGCTGATTTAAATTGGACAGAAAATGGTTCAGCAACAGAATGGGAAATTCAATATCATACCGCTTCCTTTACTCCAGGCGATGGTTCCGGTTCACTTATATCAAGCATAACAACAAATCCTTATGCCTTATCAGGTCTAACAACAAATACGACTTATTACTTTGCAGTACGTGCAGTATGTAGCGAAGGTAATACGAATGCTTGGTCAACCGTTGAAAGTTTTACAACGATATGTGATATACCGACTGGACTTAGTTCTAATAATATTAGCGAAAATAGTGTAGATTTAGACTGGACACAAGGCTCAGCAAGTTTGTGGGAAATTCAATACCATACATCCAATTTTATACCAGGAGGAGGTATTGGAACAGTACAATTTGTAGGATCTGCTCCACCTTATAGCTTGTCTGGTTTAATAGCAAATACAACTTACTACTTTGCAGTGCGTGCAAATTGTAGTGGTAACATGAGTGATTGGTCAACTGTAGAAAGCTTTACAACAGCTTGTGCTGCACCAAATTCACTTATGACTTCAAATGTAACTGTAACTACTGCTGACTTAGGATGGACAGAAAACGGTACAGCGACTTCTTGGGAAATTGAATATAGTACAGCCTCTTTTATACCGGGTTCTCTTGGCGGCACAATCGTCACGACGAATCCTCATACTTTATCAAGTTTGTCTGCAAGTACAACCTACTACTATGCAGTACGTGCTGTATGTAGTGCTGGTAATACTAATGCTTGGTCAACCGTTGAAAGTTTTACAACATTATGTGCGGTGCCAAGTGCTTTATCTGCAAGTAATATAACATCAAATAGTACAGACTTAGATTGGACAGAAAATGGTACAGCGACTTCTTGGGAAGTTGAATATGGTGCATCAGGTTTTACTCAAGGTTCAGGCACAACGATTACCGTTAATGCGAAACCTTACGCTTTATCAGGTTTGATGCCAAATACGACTTATGATTTTTATGTAAAAACA
>JBGCFH010000170.1:0-6293 GCA_045106825.1 Saprospiraceae bacterium
TGATTAATTAATCCGTTGATAATCCGAAAAAGCCTTGCCTTTCCACCATACCAACGGATTATTTGAATTATTCTACTCAAAACTTACAGGCTTTGGTAGGTATTGAGAATCAAAACCAAACTTCAATCCTTTGCTTTCCCACAAGTCTTTTACCTTATAGATTTTATGACCATTAGCCGCCATTTTTGCAGATTCTTCTTCTTTGTAAATAGTCATTCTATCGGCATAATAACCTCCGTAAAAGTTAAGAAAGTTACCTAAATAGTCGGTATATTTCCGGCAAACATAGAATAAGTTATCCGGAATTTGAATGTACTCATGTACTTCTCCTATTGCTTTACTCAATAAACCATCTTTATAGCTTAAAACTACTGATGTTCTTATAACTCCATTTATTTCCACTTTATCAATATCATAGTCCATTGCTTCTTTAAACTCTAACTTACATTTCTCTGTTGGCTCGTATGGAATAGTTCCATCCATCATCATTGCCAATACTACTGTTGTATATTTCATGATTGTTCTATTTTGAAGTCAGTATCAATATGGTCGTCCGCATCAAGAATTATTTCTTCATCATAATATTGATCCTTTACGATTTTGATAGCCTCATTTTCTCCTTTCGACATTACTTCAACTTCTCGTTGTAAGACTTCTGTAATTAAAACCTTAAATACTTTTTTCATATCAATATTTTATTTACTAATCTTTCAAGCAATACATTCAAAACTGCGTGACTATCAGCATAGTTTTGATACGCATAGTGCCATTTGTTACCTTTAAACATAAAAGCATGATGTACTCTTGTTAGTTGCTTGACAAGTTCGTTTGAAACATTTGTTAATACTACGTTAGCCATGTTCGCTTGAACAAAAACTAAAGCGTTTGTGAAGTCAATATCTATCTCTTTATCTTGAAACTGAACGGTTTGTTCATTTTTCGCAAGGTAAAAATAGTCTGTGTTTCCATTTGTTGTTAATCCGAAAGAATTAATTTTTCTATCAAACTGAAACAGTTCACAATAAACTCCACTCACATAAAATACCATTCGGTATGAATCTGCAAAAGGCATATGCAACCGCTTGTAAATCATAGCGATTGCATATAAAAAGTGTTTATTTGTCATAAGTAATATCTACGTTATCTAAATCCATTCTTGTCAAATCCTCGCCAACATCAGACAGTTTCTGAATTGAAATATCATGATTGACACAAAACCAATTATAGAATTCATCCTCTATTTTTTCAATGAATTCATATTCCGTTTGCTCTGTGCGGTCAATTGTGACATTCATTTTTGCCGAGAAAGTGATTTCAATTGAAACTTTTTTTTCTATAATCGGTTCGCTAAACTCAAACTCATTAAGCAAATACGCTCTTACTTTTTCTTCGCTTAATCCTGTTTCTTCGACCATTATTGCTACTCGTTCAAGTGCTGTGATGGAAGTTAAGGCAGTTTGATTATATGCGGTTTTTCGATAAGCTGCTCTAAGCCAATTGATTTCTTCGTTATTTAGTTTTACCATTTTTTATGTTGTTTTCTGATTTCTTTACGATGAACTTTCAAAAACTGATAGTATTGGCTAATGTTTTTGTTAGTCGTATAAACCAAGTCCTTGAAACGTTTTTTAGAATCTGATTTCGTTCGAAACTTTGAATCTAAAACTTCAACATCCATTTTCTTTACAAACAATTCCAAAAGCAGTTTTGCTTTATGTTGATTTAACCGTTTTGTTCTGCGTTCCATATCGCAGGAACTTGAATAATTGCACTGTCGTGTCGTTGCAATAAGTGCTTTACGTTAAAAAGTGTCTTGCTCATTCTTTAAAAATTCTTTAATTATTTTAAATATTTCAAATGCAACTTGCGGAACAATAGCATTACCTAAAGCTCTGTTTCTGTCCAACCTTTTGGAAAACCCATCATTTCCTCTATAAAAACAGGGTTGATAAATATCTCCTCTGAACGGTTTAAAGGTAGGTAATTCGAAAGAACCGTTTCCAAGTTTCGATTCTTGTTGTTCACTATGCTCGGTAAGTTTAGATTTTGTGACATTGTTGAAGTTGCTCTCGGAGTAGGCAATAATCCAAACTCTATATCTTCTGTGAATTGCCCCGACACCTGCAGATGGAATAACAAACGATTGTACCTTGTACCCTTTGCTTTCCAAGTCAATGTGTATTTTTTCAAATGTTTCGCCATTCTCCATTGATGTGATTCCAAGAACATTTTCGCCAACAACGACAGAGGGCTTAACTTCGCATATAACTCTGAACATCTCGTCCCACAAATAGCGGTTGTCATTCTTTCCTTTTCTGTTTCCTGCTGTTGAAAAAGGTTGACAAGGGAAACCTCCTGTAATGATGTCGATTTTTCCTTGATACTTTGCTCCATCGAAATATTTAATATCTCCGTGTTCTTTCGCATTCGGAAAGTTTTTATTCAGGACTTTTTGACAAAAAATGTCTTTTTCAACCCAAGCAATAGTCTTCCAACCCATCCATCTTGCAGCTAAAGAAAAACCTCCAATCCCTTCAAAAAGTCCTAAATGGTTCATATTTTTTGATGTTCACAAAAGGAATAGTAATTATTTTTATGAATAATCGTGTGGTCTAAAACCTTAATTCCTGTTCCCTTTGCAGCGTTAACAATCTTTTTTGTTATTTCAAAATCATCTTGCGACGGATGAAGGTTGCCTGATGGATGGTTATGACAAAGTAGTAAATATCTTGTGCCGATTGGCATATTACCAAAAATCTTACTAATTGAAATATCTACTTTTGAAGCTGACCCTTCTCCAATTAACCTAACTGCTTTTAAAGTACACCCTCCTGTTAAATAAGCAACGTAAAATCTTTCGTAATCTTCATTTTCTACAAAATAACCTTTAAAAATATTAAAAAAGTCTTCGGTAGTTTTAGCTTTAACAGAGAAAGCGAATGTATTATTAGACTGTTTCACAAGTAGAAAAGCATTTTTTATTAAAGCTATTTCCTCTTTAGTGATATATTGCAATAAGAAGTCAGTGTCGCTTAACACTGACTTCAAGTTGTAATTACATACTTCAAGTAGTTTTTTAGCTTTATCATAGTTTTTCAAAAATGCAGATAATACTTTCTGAAACATGATTTTATTGTCCAAAAAGCTCTCTGCCAAAGAGCCTTCTGAACCCTTTTCTTTTTGATTTCTTCCCATTTTTCTTTTCAATTGTTTCAGTTACTGTTTTAATCCAAACTAATATTCCAATTACGCCACTAATCTTTCTTTTCGTAAAAGGCGGCATTTCTACTACAATTAAGTCATTTGTAGAGTACCAAACTTTATAGCCAACAATATATTTATTGAATTCGCAATCTTCCGTAACTACAAAATTAGGCATATCTTTTAATAACTGTTCGTAGGTAGAAAATGTGTAGCCTAATCTTTCTAATGATTTTAATTCATCAGACGTAGGTACTAAGTCATCTAAGTCAATGACAGGCTCTTTCAAAGACCCCATCAATTCATCGGGATTATTTAAGCCATCAAACCATTGTCGCTTGACAATAGCTTCATGATAATGTTTTTCAATAATATTTTTAACAACTACATCTTCATCATATAATTCAACGTTTGCTTTTTTAGCGTCAGCCTTGAAGCATTCGGTTAAATCACTTTCTAACGATTGAAAAGTTTCAACGCTGAAAGTTTTATGATGCTTGATGTTATATTTGTTTACAGCATCTTTAACATAGAAAGAAACTATATTTAGTTCTTGCCTAAGCGTGAAAATGTATCGGTAAACACCAACCTCAAAAAACATCTTGTTTCTATCTTTACGGTATTCGTTTTTCCATTTTAAATCAATCTTCCCTTTCCAAATAGCGGTTGCCATTTGGTTAATGAACTTTTGATATGTAAGTAATTCTTTATTCACAGGTGATAAAATATCCTCTTTAGAGTAGTTCACCACCATACCTTTCTCAATCCGTACTGGTTGATTGAGAAAGGTTATAGTTTCTTTATCCATTTATTCCTTTGTTTTTAATCCGAATTCAATTAATCTTTTATTGATTAAATGAACAAGAAGAGGTCTATCTGCAATGTCTTTGTAGTCTTTATGATTCAAAGATAATGCTTTGCAAATCTCCTTATGGTCATCATTGACTTTTTGAACAAGTGCTTTTTCATCCAATTCCTTGAAAGTGTCAATTAAATACTTTTTCATTTCAAGAAACTTAGTAGATACTTTAGTTTGTCGCTTGACAATCTTATCCTTAGCATCTTGAATTTCTACCTTCAAAGTGTTGACTACTTCGCTTTTCAATTGTTCCAACAAAGTAGGATTCTTTTTTTGTAGAAACAATTCGTGATTAGTAGTATCGATTAATACTTCTAAGTACAATTCTTTTACAAAATTATCGTCAACTTTATCGGGATGTGCAATAGCGAACTTTCTTTTGTCTGATGCGGCTCCAGGGTGTTTCAATAGCTTGACGACTAAGTCGCTAACGCAAGTGCTTAAAAAATCATCGTTTTGGTCGAACGCTAAGTCAAATTCTTCTTTAATGATTTTAATAGATTGGGCTTGAATCTTCTTGTTTAGATGCTTATCCCACTTTTTCTTCAACCGTTCGGTTTTTTTAGATAATTGAGCGTCATCTTTTTCAGCATTGATTTCGTTCACGTTGTTTGAGTGTATAGGGCAACATTCATCAAAGCAAACATCAACTACTGCTTTATCTTCTAAAGATAGTGCTTTTTTAGCAAACGTACAAGCCTTATTATCAAGTACTTGTGCGTTTTTAATTACTTTAAAACCTTTGAATTGCTCCTTTACAAAGTCTTTATCAAAGTCTCTTTCAATTGCTTCTTTGTCAAAAGGTAACAAAAGATTAGTTTCCGATTCTGCTTTTAATCCTGCCAACTCTAAACTGAACTTGATTTTAGCACAAGCCTTGTCATAACATTGAACGGTTTGTCCAAACGTATCATTGATGACAGTTGCTTTTTGACAGGTGATACAAGTTTGAATACTCTCGTATGAAGCTTCAACATCAATAACTGATGTGTTATCAAGCGTTATCCCAATTGACTTGATACAATTGTCTATTTCGGTACAAGTAATGTACTTAAAATCATTTTCCTCAATTCTTTCGATAACAAGATTGATAATTACATCACTTGATTGCAATAAATAAACCCAAGACAAGCCTTTTCCTTTGCGATTGTCGGTCTGAAACTTATCTAAATGCTTTTCCAATGCAGGAAATCGAATTAACGACTTCAACGCTTTGATGTAACTAATACGCTCCTTTCTGCTTTTGTAATAAGAAGGAACAGTAATGTTTGAAGTATCGAAGTCTTCGTTTTCGTTCATTAACTTAGACAGCTCAAACACGGATTCCTTTGCTCCTTGATTGCTTTTTACTGCACGATTGATCATTTCCTGTTTGGAATTGAAATAATCGTATCGAACACGAATCTCTAAGACTTTGTCAGGATTATTATTAAAGATTCGTTTAATAGCTTCTGCACGTCCATTGCCAATATATAGCAACTCTTTTTTGCCAATTACAGCAACTCGCATAAGTTCGTTTAAACCATTGAGCATAATTGATTTTTCAAGCCAATCAAGGTGACTTTCATCATGTTTACGATAATTGTACTGTTCTAAGTTGCGCAATTCTTCGATTGAGATTTTATAATCTCTGTTTTTCTGCTTTTTATTAGCCATTTGTTATAATATTTGAATCACTACACATATCGGATTGATATAAGTAGTTGAAGTTCCCGAATGATGCGGTTTAACACCATGTGCAGTCATTGAAAAGTTATGATAGTTCAATCCTACTTTTTTAAACTTTTTAAACTTGTCATTGAACCATTTCTTGAATTTACGGTCAATGAGTTGATGTTGCTCGTAAGGTCCTGAATTCGGATTATCCATACATCCGCACATTGCTTTCGATTGAAAGTGAATATCAGATGCAAAACTATAATCAATATTTATTTCACTAAAAAAGACATTTTTCCCATTGTAAAACTTTACGTGTTCGTTGCCAACAGGGTAGGGTAGTTCATAAGAAGATATATAATCTTCAATAGACAAACCTCTTTGAAACCTTCTGCTTTTTTTGTTTTTATAAAACGCAACATAATCAATCAAGTCATCCTCTACGATTGGAATAATCAGCGATTTGATTGATTTGTTTTCAAGTTGAAGCAATTCAAGTTTAGATACTTTTATTTCTATCATTATCAATAGCTTTATCAAACAGATTAAATAATGGCTTAAAGATAGTAATATGATA
>JBGCFH010000171.1:0-2195 GCA_045106825.1 Saprospiraceae bacterium
ACTGGTTCGATTAACTTCCGTTGTAAAAATAGAAAAAATATGGCTGTAAACAAGTATTTGCAACAATGAAATAATAAAAAATACCAATTTTTTAGATTAAAAAAACTTCGACCTCCAGTAGTACGATTTGCCTTGGTCATCGAAGCGAACTATAAAACATTGATAATGAATGAATTATATTTTTTTATCAAAAAAACAAACTACTTTTTATTAAAAAAAATTAGGGTCGACATGAAAATTTAATTTTCCATGTCACAAATAACGCTTGATTTAAAAAATAGTCAAACGTTCTTGTTAGAATGTAAGAAAATTAAAAATAGCTAAAATATTCCATAAACAATCAATATATTTGCAGCGAAATTTTATCAAATTGGAACTTTCCAACATTATTAGTTATTTAGATAATATGTTTATTTTAGCAAAATATTAGCGTCTTTACCTTTCATTGCTTCATTTATTTTTGAAGCACTTCTACCCTATTATTAAATATTTTCCTTTTAAAAATTCAAATCAAAAATCACAATCAAAAACTTAAATTATTGATTATCAGTAATTTAAACTCAAATTGATTGTTTCAATAAATATTATTATGGATATTTTAAAGAAATTAGCTGCGATACATGAGCAGTATCAATACTTAGAAGAACAGCTATCGAATCCTCAAATTGTTACGGATATGAAGAAATTCACCAAGACAAATAAGGAATACAAAAAATTAGAGCCAATTGTCAATGCTTATAAGGAATACAAAGGTATCTTAGACGGAATCACAGAAAGCGAAGAGATTCTTGCCGAAGAAAAAGATCCTGATTTTCGTGAAATGGCAAAAATGGAATTGGAAGAATTAAAACCGAAACGAGAGGCTTTAGAAGAAGAAATTAAGGTCTTATTGATACCAAAAGATCCTGAAGATGAAAAGGATGTTATCATGGAAATTCGTTCGGGAACTGGTGGAGATGAAGCCAGTATTTTTGCAGGAGATTTATATCGAATGTACACTCGATTATTCGAGACTTTCAAATGGAAATACGAAGTGATTTCTATCAACGAAGGTTCTTCTGGCGGTTATAACAAAATCGTTTTGGAAGTAAAAGGAGACGATGTTTATAGTAAACTAAAATTTGAATCAGGAGCTCATCGTGTTCAACGTGTTCCAAGGACAGAATCACAAGGTCGTGTACATACTTCGGCAGCAACGGTTGCGGTGATGCCACAGTTTGAAATGGAAGATGTAAATCTTAATAAATCCGACTTGAAAGTAGATACGTATCGTGCAAGTGGCGCTGGAGGTCAGCACGTTAACAAGACAGAATCTGCGATTCGTATTACACACGTTCCTTCGGGGATTGTTGCCGAAAGTCAAGAAAGTCGTAATCAATTACGCAATCGTGAGATTGCATTACAACGCTTGTATGTAAAAATACATGATATAGAACGTGAAAAGCATGAATCGAAAGTATCAAACCGACGTAAATCTTTAATTGGTTCAGGTGATCGTTCTGGCAAAGTTAGAACGTACAATTATCCACAAAATCGGGTAACTGACCACAGAATCGGTTATACCTCTCACAACCTTTCGGGAATTATGGATGGCGATATTTTACCAGTTATCGAAGCTTTACAAATGCATGAAAATGCAGAGAAGATGAAAGGTGATGAATAGTTTCCCTAAATCTCTCCAAAGGAAGGTGAGGTTATCCCATAAGAATTCTGCGTTTAATCGGGTTAAAAACCCGATTCTATAGATATAACGTTGTTCAAGAAGCTATAAAAAGTTCAAAAAAGGTATTTTAAGCACTAAATTTTGAACTTTCGAGGACTTTCTTTATGAAAGAAGTATCTAAAGAGTTGCCGAGCGAGGCAACTGATTTTAATCCATCTAAACAAGCAATTTTGAACTTTTTCAAAATCAAAAATTTATGGGATATCCTCACCCAAAGAAAGGAAGATACTTGTGATTTGAAGTTCAAGTAAAATCACCTGATGACTCAAAGTCATCAGGTGATTTATTCCATTTTCGTTATTTTCCTTAAATTTTAGCAACTTTTATATACATATTCATGTTTCGCTGATATTAAACTTAAAAATGAAAATATTACGTTTTGCCTTGCAAAACAATCATCTCACGCAGATTTCGCAGATTCACGCAGATTTTTCATTAACAAAATTATTTTTTTGGTTGTTTGACAATTTTT
>JBGCFH010000172.1:0-16138 GCA_045106825.1 Saprospiraceae bacterium
TAGTATTGAAATATAAATAAATGTACGTTCTTTGACGCAGGATTTTTTGTCAAGAATAAGGCGAAAAACGCAGTCGAAGCCTTTGCTTCGGCGTCCCGAGTCCTCGGGATCAACGAAATTATTGATAAAAAAGGCAAGTCAAGAATGTATAGTTATTTTTAGCTCAATACTAAGGAGAAATACATCAAAAAATCGTTCGTTTAATTATTTTTTTTTATTCATTTAAATATACGATTTTTGAATCTTTTAGTTTTGATAAATTTGCTCTTATTTTTGAGATAAATAATATCTGACACAAATTCTCTTGAAGATTGATAAAAACATGAATATAGAACATAACAAATCATTAGAATATTATAATACATTCAGAATCAATACAAAAGCCAAGTATTTTTTTTCTTTTCAATCGGTCAAAGACTTAGATGAAATTTTTAATTATAAAGACTTTCAATCTACAAAAAAAATGGTTTTAGGTGGTGGAAGTAATATGCTTTTAGTAAATGATTTTGATGGAATTATACTGAAAAATGACTTAAAAGGTATTGTCGTAAAAAATCAACAGGAATACATTGTTCATGTAAAAGTACAAGGTGGCGAAAACTGGCATCAGTTTGTACTTTGGTGTTTGGAACGAGACTTTGGTGGTGTAGAAAACCTTTCCTTGATTCCAGGAACAGTCGGGGCTGCACCGATTCAAAATATTGGTGCTTATGGTGTCGAATTAAAAGATGTTTTCCATGAATTAACGGCATATAATATTCAAACAAAATCTATTGAAACATTCACCTTAAAACAGTGTGAATTTGGATATCGAGATAGTATTTTTAAGTCGAAGATTAAAGGTAAATACATTATTTTATCTGTAACATTTAAATTAACGACTAAACATCATTCTATTAATATTAATTATGGTGCGATTCAAAATGTTTTGAATGATAAAAATATTTCAAATCCGACAATACAAGATATTAGCCGAGCTGTTATCAAAATTCGCTCTTCAAAACTACCTAATCCAGATGAAATTGGGAACTCGGGGAGTTTCTTTAAAAACCCTGAAGTTGAAGTTGTCGAGTTTGAACGATTACAAAAACAGTTTCCTAATATTGTTTTTTATAATTTGCCGAATGGAAAAGTAAAAATTCCTGCCGGTTGGTTAATAGAGCAATGTGGTTGGAAAGGAAAACGTGTCGGAAATACTGGTGCTTACGCAAAACAAGCTTTGGTCTTAGTCAATTATGGTAATGCAACAGGTAAAGAAGTATGGAATTTGGCATTAGAAATAAAAGCATCGGTAAAAGAAAAATTCGGAATTAGCATTATACCCGAAGTCAATATTATTAAATAAAATTAATCGTTGGATTGTTAAACTGGTTGGTTCTTTGAATTTTGAGCGTTTACATAAAAAATCAAAGAACCAATTTTTTTTGTTAAAAAGAAAAGCAACCATTTTTAAATTCGTTTCGTGTTGTTTTCAGATGTTGTTTAGTTAATGAGAAAATTGCTCTTGCGATTAGGTTGGATTAGTCAATTAATTATTAAAATTATTAAAAGATTTAATTTGCAGACAAGAATTGAAGCATCTTGTCGTTTAGTGATGGTTATATTATAAGATATACAATTAATATTTTTTTTGATTTAAACTATCCGACCTAAAGCTATCTCAATACCTGTTATTGACTAACAAAAAACTATGCAAGAAGATAAGCTAAAAATCGAATCTTTAATAAAAGCCTGCAAACGAGGAAAACGTGCAAGCCAAAAAGAACTCTATAAACTATATTATAGTTATGGAATGTCTATCTGTTTGCGTTATTCCAAAAATCGTCAAGAAGCTCAAGAGATTTTAAATGATGGTTTTGTAAAGGTTTTTAAGAATTTAGACAAATACGACATAAAACTATCATTTAAAGCATGGTTGCGACGCATTCTAATCAATGTAGCCATTGACTATTATCGCAAACATCACAAATACCAACACACACTTGAAATTGTTCACAATCAACACTTCGATGAATCTCCTGATGCTTTACACAATCTTTCGGTTGAAGAAATCATGAAAATGGTGCATCGATTGTCACCTGCTTATCGTATGGTTTTCAACTTATATGTAGTAGAAGGTTATAAACATCAAGAAATTGCAGAACAGTTAAACATTACAGTGGGAGCGTCAAAATCTAATTTGGCAAAAGCAAGAATGAAACTTAGGGCAATGTTAGAACCTGCCTACAATATAAAATACGGAGGACAATATGGACGATAAATACTTAGATAATGTATTTCGTGAGAAACTGGAACTGCCTCAACAGCATGATTTTGATGAATCAGCTTGGCTTGACCTCGAAGATCGTTTGGAGGATAAGCGAAAACGAAGAATCATCATTCCATGGCGATGGCTTGCAGCCGCAGGAATCATACTTCCGATACTAATGATGTCTTTCTATTTCTACTATGAATTACAACAGACGGAACAACAGTTGGCAAAGTTGGAAAGGAAAATGAATAATTTATTTAAGAAAAAAGAAGTGCAAACAAATGATGATGTTACTATCAAAAAATCAATAATACCAAATGATTCTTTAGTGGAAAATGCAATTGTTCTTCACCAAAGTGCAACAAAACCAAAATCAATTGAGTCTGCTGAATTGATTAGTTCAAGAAGTCAATCAACAAGTTCATCTTCAAGAACTTCTACAAATAATATTGTTACAACATATACAATTCAATCTAAAGGAAATATACAAGCTGCTGAAATACAGAAAGATGCGGCTACAGATATTGATAAAGAAGTTATAATAAAAGAAGAAGAAAAAGAAATATCTTCTACAATTACACTTTTAGCGAAAGCTGAAAATGATAAACGAGCAGCAAATGCAATTATACTAAGTCCTAAAAATAAAACAGTCTCAAATGGTTTTAAACGTCAAAAAATTACGTCTGATTCAAAATCATTGAACTTGACTTACGATATAGAAACGGAGGTGAAGAAAAGTTTGTGGGATAAGACGACAGCGTTCATGACTCCATCTGGTTTTGAAGTAAGCATTGGGACTTTTAGAGGTGTAAAAATTCCAAAATCAGATTTTCTAAAAACAATTCAAGACCAAAAGCCTTTTTTAGAAAATAGAAGTATAGAAGTAGCTGCTAATTTTATTAATGGTGTTGATTTAACAGTTGGAGCTGATTTTGCCAAGTATTCTTACATAACAAAAATAATTGGACAGGATTTTCCGAATGGAGAGCCACGAAATACTGGTGATATTTTTAATCATATTAAAGTGACAGAAGATGTTGTTCAAATTCCTATTGGATTAAGATATAATTTTGGTGACTATAATGATGTATTTATACCATTTGCTGAAATCGGTGGAATTGCTAAACGCAGTGTTCAGAAACACTATTCTTTTGAGTATTTACCAAATTCAAGAGGTGATGAACCTTACCGAATTAAAAAACCACAAATTACAGATGAAAATGGTAGTTTTGTCATGAATACGGCATCAGGTGCTTTGGGAATAAAATTGAATCCAAAAATGAAAAACCAAGTTTTAGATAATGTTGTGATTCAAGCAGAAGCATTTCTAAATGCAGATTTTGAAACACCTGAATCTACATTGACAGCAGGTGCTGGTCTTAGTTTAAGTTACACATTTTAAAAAAATTAAAAATATATAAATAGTCATAAGGTTTATAATATCGTTTTCGTTAAATGATAGTCGGTTAAGTGAAAACTTGCCGACTTTTTTTATTTTATTGAGAAACAATTAACAAACCTTTTAGAATTTGAACTTAGATTATAAAATCAAAGTTTAATGGGTTTTATATCTTTGTGGTTCACAATTTAATTAACTAAGGATTGTAAGGACAATTTTATAGTTAATAACTAATATTTAATATTTACTCAGATGGGTTCAGTAAGAAAGAAGCAAACGGAGAGTATGCTTCAAAGAGAGATGAGTATGGTACTTCGTCAAGAAGGTGCATACCTTTATGGTTCACAAGCATTAGTAACTATAACCAATGTGATTTTGTCACCAGATTTTGGCGAAGCAAAATTTTATTTAAGTGTATTTAATATCGAAGACAAACCAAATGTAGTTATAGAATTAGAAGACAATATTACACGAGTACGTCAGCAGTTAGCGAGTCGTATTCGTAAAAAAATTCGTCGTGTTCCTAAAGTTAGTTTTTACTTAGATGATACATTGGACGAAATGTATCGCTTAAATCAACTATTCGACCAAATCGAAACAGATAAAGATAATGAACTGTAACTGGTCTCTGGTCTCTTGTTGCGGGTTTTTATCCAGTTCCAAGAAACCAGTCACCAGTTACCAGCAACAAGTATGAATTTACCTTTAAAGTTTGCACGACGATATTTATTCGCTAAAAAATCAACGAATGCCATCAATATCATTTCTGGTATTGCAGTCGGAGGTATTGCAGTCGGGACAGCAGCGATTATTTTGATTTTGTCGGTTTTTAATGGATTTGAAGATTTGATTAAAAGTCTTTACGGTTCGTTCAATCCTGATATTAAAATTACGGTGATTGAAGGAAAAGTATTCACACCCGAAGAAGGAACGATTAAAAGAATCAAAAAAATAGATGGCGTTTCGGAAGTTTCTCAATCATTGTCTGAAGTATCTTTTTTTGAATATGGTGAAAGTCAAGATTTTGGTGTTTTGAAAGGCGTTGATGCTGCATTTGATTCTGTCTCTAAAGTAGATGAGAATATCATCAGAGGTGAATATTTTACGCAAGACAAAGAGATGAGTTATGCCGTTGTCGGTGCAGGAATGGAATATAAATTATCAATGGTTGTCGGTAATCAATCACAATCATTGGGCGTTTATATGCCTAATCGTAAAAAACGTAAAATTGGTTTTGGAAGTCCGAATGATGTTTTTAAACGACGATACTTGCCGCCAGTTGGTGTGTTTGCGATTCAACAGGAGTTTGATGACAATTATGTAATCACTTCTTTAGATTTTGTGCAAGATATTTTAAGTTATCGAAATGGTGAGATTGATGCCTTGGAAGTCAAAGTAACAGAAAGTGCAAACACAGACAAGATTATCACTGAAATCAAAAAAATCGTCGGAAAGGATTTTGAAGTCAAAGACCGTTATCAGCAAGAAGAAGCGTTCTTTAAACTGATGAATATGGAAAAATGGATGGCTTATGCCGTCATTAGTTTTGCTTTATTATTATTGGCTTTTAACATCGTTGGTGCATTATGGATGTTGGTCTTGGATAAAAAAAAGGACATAGCGATTTTAAAATCAATGGGTGCAACAGATGATTTAGTGCGTAATATTTTCTTATCAGAAGGCTTGGCATTATCATTTTTTGGTGCAATGATAGGTTACATTATTGCCATCATTATTTATATTTTACAAAAAACGGTTGGTATCGTAAAACTATCAGGTGGAGCAAATCTATTGATTGATACTTATCCAATTGATATTAAAATATTTGACTTCGTTTTAGTTTTCTTCACCGTGATGTTCATCGGTTTCTTAGCAGCTTGGCTACCAAGTATGCGAACTAAGAACATTCAACCGATTATTAGAGAGGAATAAATATGTTTAAATATTCAATTGTTTGATTGTTGGATAAACACTCGAACAATCAAACAATTGAACATTCAAACATTCAAACATAAATTTTCAATGCAAGATTGGGAATTAGAATTTTATTGGAATAAAGTAAAACATCAAGTGAAAAATTTGATGCGATTGAATGCTTTGCCTGATATGAATGGAATTTTGTTCTTGATAGGAATGCAAGAGTTGGGGCGTTTTGAGATAGAGTTTACAAAGGAACAAAAGCAGGATTTGATGCATATTGCCGTTTGTACGTTGTTAGAAAATGATGGCTATTATGAGTTTGTCGGTCGAGATGCAGAAGGTTGGCCACATTACAAACTCCTAAAACCTGTCGCACAACATGGCGAAAAAAATCAAGAGGATTTATTAAAAAAGAAAGTCATTGCTTACTTTGAAAAAATTGTGTTGGAACAATAAATTGTTAGACTGTTAAATTGTTTTTAACAAGTTTAATACACTGTAAAATAAATTTATCAACATTTTTGCTTTTTCTTTTCGGCGATAGCTTCATCAGAAAAAGTTTTCCATAGCTATGGCTATGCAAAATTTTTCTTCTTAGCTTTCACCAAAAATAAAGCCACTAAAACGTCAATAAACTTAATTTACAGTGTATTTAATGTGAAAAAATGTCATTGGATAATTTAAAAAGATGCCTTTAGTACGAATATTAATTATTTTTACAATCGGATTTTTGTACGGAATATTCGCTCAAGGAATTTTCTTGGATGGCGAAAAGATGGCTTATGTTTTCGGATTAAGTATTGGTTTTATGGTGACTTCGTTCATATTTGCTTCAATTGTTTATCTGATTTCGATGATATTCAGTATATCAATAACATCAGAAAAAGAACAACATAATGACTTGATTTTAGATGTTGAATACACTACAAATGAAGTAATAAAAACAACTAAATCAGAGCAGTTTACAAAATATTGGTTAATCGTAAGCATTGTCATTTTTGTAATAATGACATTAAACACAGTCGTTCAGTCAAATTAGTACAGACAAGAAAAATACTTGTTACTTTATAAATAAACAACATTAATACACAAATGAAAAATATAGTTTACTTTCTATTTTTTGCTTTCGCAATAATAATGACCTCATGTGGAGGTTCACATACTGCAGAGTTTGATTTTGAGCTAACAACAGGAGAAGCTCCCGTAGAAATTGCATTTAACAATACATCAAAAAATACGACTTCTTACGAATGGAATTTTGGTGACGGATCAGCATCAAGTGAACAAAGTCCAACCAAAATGTTCTACTATCCTGGAACATACAACGTAACACTCACAACAATCAATAATGGTAAAAGAGTAGAAACAACCAAAAGCTTCACGCTTCGTGACGCTCCAAAACGAATTGTAGAAATAGAAACAGAGTTTGGTGTAATGAAAGCAGAATTATTCAACTATACACCAAAACACCGAGATAATTTTATCAAATTAGCAGAAGAAGGTTATTATGATGGTACATTATTTCATCGTGTGATGCAAGGGTTTATGGCACAAGGCGGTGATCCTGATTCTAAAAATGCAACACCTGACCAAATCTTGGGTCGAGGTGAATTGGATTATACACTCGAAGCAGAAATTGTTCCTGGTGCTTATCATTACAAAGGTGCATTGGCAGCAGCCAGACAACCTGATCGTGTAAACCCCAATAAAGTATCTTCAGCTTGTCAATTTTATATCGTTCATGGTGCACCACATACTTCTCAACAATTACAACAATATGTCAACCAAAAAGCACAAAAAGGAATACGCTTGACTTATACACAAAATCAGGTTGATTTTTATAATACGCAAGGTGGAACGCCAATTTTGGATATGGATTATACCGTTTTTGGGCAAGTTATCGAAGGTATTCATATTATTGATAAATTAGCAGCTGTACCTGTCGGTGCAAATAATCGTCCAACGAAAGACGTTCCTATGAAAGTACGTGTAGTGAAATAACGTACCTCGAAGCTCCAGCTTCGACAAAAATATTTTATTAAAATACTCCGAAGCTGGAGCTTCGGAATACGAAAATAATCACTAAATATTCAATGAAACTTCAACAATTATTCATTCCGATTGTCGCAATCTTTTTATTAGCAGCTTGTAGCCGACCGATTGCACAGTTTGAAACACCACAAACAGCGTATAAAGCACAATCAGAAATTACGTTTTCTAACAAATCGACTGATGCCGAATCTTATCTTTGGGACTTTGGTGATGGCAATACATCAACGGATAAAGAACCAAAACATACTTACGATAAAGAAGGAACTTACACCGTAACCTTAACGGCAAAAGATACTAAAAACAAAGAAAGTATTACAACACAAACGGTTAAAGTGGAACGTCCAGCATTAAGTGCTGATTTTGATTTTACAAAATCTGCGGATGTTGCACCTGCAATTGTTACTTTTAAAAACCTTTCAACAGGTGCAGACAAATACGTTTGGGATTTTGGTGATTACACACAATCAGAAGAAAAAAATCCTTCTCACAAATACCGCTTTAGCGGAAATTATACCGTGAAACTATATGCTTTATACGGAGGTAAACGCAAGGTAATAGAAAAGCAGGTTGTGATTGATGCACCAGAAGGAGAATGTTTGATTTTGATAGAAACAAAATACGGCGATATGAAAGTACGCTTGTATGATGAAACATCAAAACATCGGGACAATTTCATCAAATTAGCAGAAGATGGTTATTTAGATGGAACACTTTTTCATCGTATTATTGACGGATTTATGATTCAAGGTGGTGATCCAGATTCTAAAAACGCTGCACCGAGAGCAGCATTAGGAATGGGTGGACCAAATTATAAAATTCCTGCGGAAATTAATCCCGAATTATTACACTATAAAGGTGTGTTAGCAGCCGCTCGTCAACCTGATGTTTACAATCCCGAAAAAGAATCTAATGGTTCTCAGTTTTATATTGTACAAGGCGGAGAAATCACTGATGCAATGCTCACCAGATACCAACAACGAAAAGGTATTAAATATACGAAAGAGCAACGTTCTAAATATAAAAAATTAGGTGGAGCACCTCAGTTAGATATGGAATACACGGTTTTTGGTGAAGTCGTTGAAGGTTTAGAAGTTATTGATAAAATTACAACAATAAAAAGAGATGCTCGAAATCGTCCTATTGATGATGTAAAAATGACGGTCAAAGCTATAAAGTAAATATAAAGTATCTGACGAATCTATTTAAATGCTTTTTTCATAAAATGGCAATTGGAAATTAATTTTCCGATTGCCGTTTTATATTTTTATGAACATTTTAATTGATTATTCATTTTACAAATTATTCATTTCGTCATATTCAAGTCATTGATAATTTATATATTTGACAATATTTTATATTAAATAGCAATCTTAAAAATAATGAATTACGTATTTCGAGTACAAGATTCACTCGCAACTCGTAAATCATAACTTAACAAAATCATGGAAAACGAAGCACCTATACAAAGTGGACGATCAAAAGATGTTGTCAAAAGACATCGACCTGATGAGGTTGTTCGATTAGAACGGAATGGAAAAACCTATTTTCAGTTTTTTTGTAAAAACGATATTGTATTGCGTTTACACGTTTTGACAGATACAATTATTCGTTTTCGTTATGCCTTCGATGGTGATTTTGATAAGGATTTCTCTTATGCTATTGATAAGAAAAACTTCGTGGTGCATTCCGTTAACGCTTACTTTGATGAAGATATTGATAAGTTTATTATCACAACCGACAAACTTCGGTGTGAAGTTTTCAAAAAAGGTTTAATTGTAAATATCTATGATGCTTTCGGCAATATAATCTGTGAAGATGATACTGGATTTTATATGAAAGATAGTATCATGAAAGGTGTTTCTCGATTAAAAATTACTAAAAAATCTCCATCAACTAAAAAATATTTTGGTTTAGGCGACAAACCAGGCAAAATGGAAATGCGTGGCGACGCTTACGAAAATTGGAACACGGATTCGTTTGGTTATACTTCGGAATCAGATACTTTATATCGCTCGATTCCATTTTATTATGCCTTGAATGAGGGACGTGCATATGGAATTTTTCTGGATAACTCTTATCAAACTCGTTTTTCATTTGATCGACAAGATAATGGAGTTAGTAGCTTTGAAGCTCGTGGCGGCGAGATGAATTATTACTTTATTTATGGCCCCGAATTATTAAAAGTCACCGAACAATATATGTCATTGACAGGAAAAGCAGATTTACCTGCAATGTGGACTTTAGGGTATCATCAATGTCGTTGGAGTTATTATCCAGAAGAGGTTGTTCGTGACATTGCCAGTAAATTTCGAGAACATAACATTCCATGTGATGCGATTTATTTTGACATTGATTATATGGATGGTTATCGTTGTTTCACTTGGAATAAAGACCATTTTCCAAATCCAAAACAACTCATTGCTGATTTGAAAAAAGATGGTTTCAAATCTGTTGTAATGATTGATCCAGGGATTCGTGTGGATAAAGAATATCATGTTTACAAAAGTGGAATAGAAAACCGTGTGTTTTGTCGTCGTGATGATGGTCGATTGATGAAAGGGCCAGTTTGGCCAGATGAATGTGTTTTTCCTGATTATACAGATGAAGAGGTTAGAAAATGGTGGGGAAATCTCTATGAGGATATGTATCTAAATGATGATATTGATGGATTTTGGAACGATATGAACGAACCTGCTGTGTTTGAAGTTGAGAGTAAAACCTTTCCAGAAACAGTTAGACACAACTACGATGACAATCCTTGTAGTCACCGAAAAGCACACAATGTTTATGGTATGCAAATGTCAAGAGCAACGTACGAAGGTTTGAAAAAATTGCAACCGACAAAGCGACCTTTTGTACTTACAAGAGCAAGTTATGCTGGTGGACAACGCTTTGCTGCAGCTTGGACAGGCGATAATACCGCAACTTGGGAACACTTACATTTAGCTAATATTCAGTGTCAACGAATGGCAATTTCGGGCTTTTCGTTTATCGGTTCTGATGTTGGTGGATTTGCTCAATATCCGAAAGCAGAATTATTAACTCGTTGGTTTCAGTTAGCGGTTTTTCATCCGTTATATCGAGCACATTCTATTGGTTATAATCTTGATGGAGGAGCAACAATTGATGCGAAAGCTGTCGCAAAAATGAAAGAAAGTGGACTCGTTCCAGATCAAGAACCTTGGGCTTATGGCGAACCGTTTACGTCAATTATTCGAGAAGCGATTGAGTTGCGTTATAAATTATTGCCGTATTTATATACTGCGTTTTATAATAATTCAAAAACTGGCGAACCAGTTTTGAAACCATTAATTTTTGTTGATCAAACAGATGAAAATACTTACGATAGAGAAGAAGAATTTATCTTTGGTCGTCAGATATTGGCAAGTCCTGTTTCCCAAAAAGGTATTGAAACAAAGAATACTTATTTGCCGAAAGGCTTATGGTATGATTATCACACGAATAAAGCCATCAAAGGTGGACAAACAATAATAACCGAAACGCCTTTAACAGCAATTCCAATGTATGTAAAAGCAGGAACAGTTTTGCCGCTTTATCCTGTCATGCAATATACTTCCGAAAAGTCGGTAGAACAATTAACATTGAATATTTACTATAAAATTGGTCGTGAAATCAGCGAACTTTACGAAGATAGAGGCGAAGGAACGGAATATAAAATGGGCCAATATTCGTTGAAAATATTTGAGTTTCGTGCCAATGATAAAGGTATGATTTTAGATCAACGCAAAGTCGGTGAGTTTCGACCAACCTATACGACTGCAAAATTGAACTTCATTGGTTTTCCTTCGGAGGTGAAAGTGATTGAGGTTGACGGTGAAATGGTCGAAGGAACGGTTATTTATCCTGATTTTAAACGAATTATTATTCGGTTTTAAGCATTTATGAATTTTCGTCATTCTGAATTTATTTCGGAATGACGAAAAATTTGAGGTTGTCGATATTTTTACAAAAACTTAATCTTTTCGTTTCTTACTTTCCGTCATTCTGAACTTGTTTCAGAATCTCCTGAACGATTCACAAAAAAAGATATAAAAGTTCACACAAAAAAACTAATCATCCAACAAAATTAAAACAACTATTTCATCATTAAACCTTGCTTTTGGAAAATTTCAAACCGTCTAATTTTGGAAAAGGTTGGTTTGAGGATGAACTTAAAACTAAAAAATTGTTGGAAACAAAGTTTAAAATTGTTCTATTACAAAATTAGAACATAAATGCTTAGAATATTCCGAACCAAGTTCGGAATGACGGAAAGAGTTGAGGATGGAAACAGTAAATCATTATTTTAATAAAATCAAAACTAAACCTTTTCGTTCAACTTACCTTTTTGCTTAAAATAACTGATATGGAACATTCAATTTTTCCCAATTCAATAAGTCTTGATACAAATTCGTCTGTTGAAAATCCTCAAAACGATAAGTAATAGTTAAGTTCTCTTCGATGCGATTTGCTTGAATTTTCCCACTACTTGAATGATTTCCAATTGCTTTTTCTAAAGTCAAGCAAAAAATATTTATCACATCATGTCCATTGCATAATTCTCGCAAATCATGTTTTTCTATTTCGATGGTTTTTAATTGATTTTGAATTGATGGATTATTGAAAAAATTAGGTTTTGACGATTTATTTTCAACGGCCTTTTGCAATTTTTGTTTATCAATTTTCAAGGTTTGTTTATCAATAAAATCATAGTTGATATAATCAAATTTTTTCTTTTTGAGTTTTCTAAATTTCAATTGGTAACTATTCCGTTCATTCAATAATCGAATATCAGCAATCGGTTTGGCAAGTTCTAATAGAATTTCTAACGTTGGCTTTTTATGTTGATTTTCAACGCTTTGCAACTTACTTTGTCCACTTCCTACATCAATACTTGTGTCTGCAAAATAAGTTAAAACACTTTTCCACGCAGGAGAATGCAACAACATCATTTCCTTATCATGAAAATCTGTCAAGAATAGATTTTCAGGAATCGTTACTTTTTCGATTCGTTTGAAATCTGCATCTATAATTCCAAGAACACCTTTTGTTTTAAACTTATTGACTTGATGAATCGCTTTTTCAACATTTCCCCAACCATTTCCATAAAAGTAAATTGCTTTTTCTGTGATTGCTTTTTGATAAAATTTTTCATCACTTTTTGCTTCAACTAAGATGAAAACATAATCTTTATGTTCTCCACTCTCACGATACATTTTTATTTCTCCAAAAATGTCTTTTTCATTTTTAGCATTACGTAAATCATCATTAAACATAAGCTACTTCTTCTATACCTTTTAAGGAAACTGTTAAATCCCATTCTCCATTGATAATTGATGGTGAATGTGTTGCTATTATTACATCAAAACCTCGTAAAGCAATAATATCTTTTATATCATTCAAATATGCTTTTTGCCAAACAATATGCAGTGAATTTTCAGGTTCATCAATCAAAACAAGTGCATTTTCGGGAACTTCAAACAATAGCGAATAAAACATAATTATAGCGTGTTGTTCACCTGTCGAAAGTTGGTCAGATTTTAATTTTCGCCCTTTTGAATTGATAAATTGAAATCCGTCGAACTCTGTAAGTTTATTATAACGGGTTCTTTGATATTCAATTTCTGAATAATTATTAATTGAAATGGTTTTATATCGTAAACGTCTATTATTAAGAATATCTAAGAATAACATTAGCTTATCATAATAATCGTCGAATACAGTTAATTTAATTTGAAAATCACTTAGATTAGCTGCAATTAAGGTTTGTTCTATTTCGTCCATAGTTTCACTAAGTTCGAAACCAACCTCCATATCATTATTAATTAATGCAATTTTTTGTAATTGATTAATACGTTTTTCTACTTGCTCTTTAATAGAAATTAATTCATCATAGGTTATATTTCTTCTAATTTGCTTTTGTATTAATCTTTTGCTTAATGATAATTCTAATTGTTCTGATAATTTTAAATATTCATTATTAATCATTCGTATATCACGAGCTATTTTTTTTGAATAATAATTAAGTCTGTTAGATGTTGTTAATGTTGATATTTTGCCCGATTCATATTGAATACTTTCTAAAAACCTTAATCTATCTGTACTAATGAAGTAAATGGGAAGCTTATCTATTGTTCCAAATACTTTTTGTTTGGCTAAATTAAAATCAAGAGGTTCATCCCTTTTCGGAACGTAAACGATTTGTTCATTCATTGAAAATAGAAGAGTAGTTTTTGTTCTAAATTGCATCTTACTACATTCCAAAGCATCACCATTACTAAAAGTTAAATTTAATTTCTTAAAGGGTAACTCTACCAATTCCTCAAAATCACCATTATAAAAACAATCCAAAATCCGAAAAATCATTGTCTTTCCAATACCATTTATTCCATAAATCACCGTCAAATGTTCCTCTTGATTCAACTGAATTGTATGGTCAAACATATCAAAAAGTCCCTCAATACGAATTTCTGTAATTCTCATAATTGCTACGAATTTAATTTTATGTAAAATAGGAAAAGATTTTAATAAAATCAAAACATTACTATTTCGTTCAACCCTTTCCGTCATTCCAAACTTGATTTGGAATCTCCCAAACAATCAAGTTGACAATCAAAACAAAGCACAAATCAAAACTAACTATCCAACAAAATTCAAATAACTATTTTACCATCAAACCTTACTTTTGGAAAAGTTTAAATCTTTAAACTTTGGAAAATGTTGGTTTGATAGTGACGTAAAACTTAATATTTTTTGGAGAACAAATGTTAAATTTCAAATAGTGGAAACTGATAAATTCAATGTTTGGGAGATTTCCAATCAAGTTGGAAATGACGAAAAAGGTTGAGTTTTAACATCGGAAATTTCTATTTTCACAAAATCAAAACACAACCTTTTCGTTCAACTCATTTCCCTTTCGTACCTTTGTCAACTGCATTTGGAATAACTTTCAAATCAGAAAATAATTATCAATTGTTCATTATCAATTATCAATTTAAATGTCCTACCTCGACGAATTAAACGAGATACAACGCAAAGCAGTAACAACGATTGACGGGCCAGTTTTGGTCGTTGCAGGCCCAGGTTCCGGAAAAACTCGTGTGTTGACTTATCGTATTGCACACTTGATTAAGTCTGGTGTTCCGCCATATAAAATTTTGTCTTTGACCTTTACAAATAAGGCTGCGAGAGAGATGAAAGAACGGATTTCGAAAGTCGTTGGTGATAAAGCGAATCAAGTTTGGGCAGGAACATTTCACTCGATTTTTGCAAGGATTTTGAGAGTTGAAGCATCGAAAATTGGTTATCCGAGTAATTTTACGATTTACGATAGACAAGATTCAGAATCGGTTGTGAAAGCGATTTTGAAAGAACATCATCTTGATCCGAAAGTCTATAATCCTCGAAATGTTTTAAGTCGTATTTCATCTGCAAAATCAAGTTTGATTACACCAAAGGCTTACGCAACAGATGAACACTTGAAAATGCAAGATCGAGCTGCAAAAATGCCACATTTACACGCTATTTATGCAGGTTATGTTGTACGTTGTAAGAAAGCAGGAGCAATGGATTTTGATGATTTATTGTATCAAATGTTTTATTTGTTATATAAAAATCCAGATGGAGTTTTAGAAAAATACCAACAAAAATTTTCACACTTATTAGTTGATGAATTTCAGGATACGAACTTCTTGCAATATGCGATTATTAAGAAGTTTGTGAATTATCCGAAGAGTCAAAAAAACGTTTGTGCAGTTGGTGATGATGCTCAAAGTATCTATGCGTTTCGTGGTGCAACGATTCAAAATATTTTAGATTTTGAGAAGGATTATAAAGGTTTGCAGACGTTCAAGTTAGAACAAAATTATCGTTCTACTGACCATATTGTTCAAGCTGCAAATAATATTATTAAACACAATAAACGCCAAATTCAAAAAAATATTTGGAGTGATAAAGGCGAAGGACAAAAGATAAAACTCCTACAAGCTCCGACCGATAATGATGAAGGCAAACAAGTTGCTTCGATGATTGTTGAGCAGAAAAACCGCTATCATTTGCACAATAAAGATATTGCGATTCTTTATCGAACAAATGGACAATCAAGGATTTTTGAGGAATATTTGAGACGTTATAATATTCCATACAAGGTTTTTGGTGGTTTGTCATTTTACCAACGTAAGGAAGTGAAAGATATGATTGCTTACTTACGAGTGTTGGTCAATCCGAGTGATGAAGAAGCATTGAAACGAGTGATAAATTATCCAAAACGTGGAATAGGAAAGACAACGATTGATAAATTAGCAGCAAGAGCAGCACAAGCAAATACACGACTTTGGGACGAATTATTGATGTTTAAAGGTTCGGCTCGTGCCTCGAAAGCAATTGGTGGATTTGTAAAAATCATCGTTTCGACACAGAAAAAATTAGACGA
Source organism: Saprospiraceae bacterium (assembly GCA_045106825.1). Lineage (GTDB taxonomy): Bacteria > Bacteroidota > Bacteroidia > Chitinophagales > Saprospiraceae > CAWVWD01. The sequence goes on from JBGCFH010000172.1 coordinate 16,054, forward strand.
AAAAGATGCTTATGATATCGCTGCGGAAATTGCACGAAAGTCTGGTATTTTAGATACTTTAAAAAATGATAAAACAGTCGAAGGT
>JBGCFH010000173.1:0-2478 GCA_045106825.1 Saprospiraceae bacterium
CGTTGATGTTCCTGTTTTTTCGATTTCTATTGGTTCATTAGAATAGAAAGTCGTTTCAAAAGGAAACTCCGTAACGGTTTGTGTTGATGTTCCTTTGATGACTAATTTTGGTTTTTCGATACGATTTCCATTCATCATATCCGGCAAAATCGTTGATAAAATTTGTGCTGTTGTAAACGTATTTCTCCAACCGTAACGAGTTCGTTTTTCTAAGAAATAACCACGAATTGCTGCCAATTTATAATCATATTCTCCGTTTTGTTTAACCGTTTCATTACGCAAAACTTGATACGCTAAATTCGTCAAATTGTAATGATTAGAATACCAATAATAATAACGATAATAAGTAGGTCTTTTTCTATCAATATCATAGAAAACATTGCCAAACAACGTTTGATTTTCTAAAGAATCTAACACCAACAAATTATAGTCTAAACCTTGCTGTTGCTTGATTTTAATCAAACGTAATTGATTATAATAATCTTTATAACTAATAACCGAATCAATTTTTTTCAGATGCTTTTCGTAATCCATATTCTGACCAATATCGCTCAATAATTCCATCGAATTCAACAATTGATATGGTTGAATATTTTCCAATGAGTTCGTAATAAATCGCAAACCGATTTCATAACTTGGCGTTTTGTAGCCAGAAGTATCGGCAGCATATAAGGCTTTCAAAACATAGTTTGTCATCCACTGATTAGCAGAATTTCCTGTCCACCAACCCCAAGAACCATCAGGATTTTGAGCTTTTTCCAATCGCTTGACCATTTTCATAATCAATTCATCTTTTGACGGTTTTTGCCCTAAAGCAGCTTTGATTTGTTTGTCCATCAACAAGGCTAATAATCGACTTGCCGTTTGTTCATTACAACCATAAGGATAATCAATTAAGTATTGAACATCTTGTAACAACACTTCCAAAACGTCCGTTCTTGCATACATTTTAACATTGCCTTTATCACTTTCGAAATTCAGCGTAAGCGACGTATCGCTATGCAAAATATTAAATGAACCAACCGTTTCTTCAACACCTTTTCTATAAATCGGAATCGGACGTTTTTCGCCATCGAAGAATTTAGAATGTTCCATTTTATACGTCAACATCAACGTATCGTTATCCGTATTAGCAACGATTTCTGCGGTTTCGATTTCGGCATTTTCTAACCAAAAATTATTGGTTTTCAAAACCTTATCATCTAACAAAAACGATGATTTTATTTTCAAACTATCATTAGAATAATTCAATGATTTTCCAATCACATTCGCCTTATCGCCAATTACCATAAATCGAGGAATTGACAATTGTGCCAATGCCATTTTTTGCGATTGTACCGTTTTTGTAGCGATTCCAAAATTGTGTCGTCTATCCATTCCGACCACAAAAGTTTGGTAAGATGTAATGTCGTCAGGATAAGTAACTCGGAAGGTTGCTTCGCCTTTTCTATCGGTGATTAAGTTCGGTTCAAAAAACGCATAATCTGAGAATCGAGAACGGATTTTTGAATTCGCTTTCAAATCCGAAATCATCAATGAATCCGTAACTTTTATGCCATCAATATAATAATCCGTTGGAACACGACGATTATCTCGAAGCATTTCTGCTGTTTCGCCTTCTGCCATTACACCAGCTGTTGTTCCTATAAGTTGATCAATATCTCTCGAAGGCAATCTTTGAATCTCATCTTTTGTAATCTTCATCGTAGCAACACTTTCTGATTTCAACACTGAACTATAACCGACAACGACAACTTCCTCAAGTACATCTTCACTTTCTCCCATTGCGATATTGTAATTATCGTTTCCAGAAATGCTTACTTGTTCTGTCGTATAACCAAGATAAGAAACGAGTAAAATAGGATTTGCAATACTTTCAGGTATTTGAATCGTATATTCGCCATCCAAACCAGTAACCGTTCCTATCGTTGTTCCTTTTAAAATAATCGAACATCCGATTAATCCTTCACCTGATTCATCTGTTATTGTACCCGAAATAGGATAAGTTGGACCAGAATAATTTGTTTGTTTTAGTGGTTTCGTTATTGGCTTTGTCGTGTTATTTTGACCAATTTTTGGTGTTTCAGGAACGATAATATCTTTCAAAGAAACTAATGATTTTAAAAACGTCAAATTTTCATCTTTCTGATAAATTTGATTGTCCAAATATTCATAAATCATCGTGTCTTTTAGGATTTCAACATCGTGTGTGAAATAATTTCCCCAAGGTGTATAACCATACATTTTATAATTTCCGACAGGAATATTTCTAAAATAATTCATTGAACCAACATAAAAATATGGTCGATTTGTTTGTTGATTAATAAAAATGTGGCGATACATTGTACTGTCTTGTCCTTCTATTTGATATTTAGTTTTACCATTATTAACAACATATTTAACGTTTTTAAATGCTGCACGAACTTGTCTCAAAATCAAAGGTTCAACATACGGTTTATCATGAATTTCGATATTTTT
>JBGCFH010000174.1:0-6543 GCA_045106825.1 Saprospiraceae bacterium
GATTGATTATCAATTAACTACAATATGAAATTTGGTTTTTTTCTTGCGTTGGGGATTTTGTGTTTGTTAGCTTTTAAAGGCTATATTTCGAGAGGTGTTTATCAGGCAACCGCTTCAAAAACGGTACAATTATATTATACACTTTTTTCGATTATTACTTTTATTATAGGAATTGCCACGATGGTTACGACATTTCCAAATGGAATAATTGGCCTATCGACGACGAAGAATTTTATTATTGCGTTGATGGTTTCTGTTTTGATTTGTGAATTTATTTTGGCAGTCTTTTTCCTTAGCGATGACTTGATTTTATTGATTAATTGGTGGAGCGAAAAGAACGATAATCTTGTTGATAATAAAGATATTAATAGTCGAAGACGGTTTTTGAAAACAACAGGTTTGGCACTTAGTAGTTTGCCTTTTGGAGCGTTTCTTTATGGTATAACGAAAGGGAAATATAATTTTAAAGTATTCCAACAAACGCTAACTTTTTCGGATTTGCCAAAAGTGTTTGATGGATTTAAAATTGTTCAGTTTTCAGATTTACACGCTGGCGGTTTTGATTCGTATGACGATGTAAAACGAGGTTTTGATTTAATACAAAAACAACAAGCAGATTTGATTTTGTTTACAGGAGATTTGGTCAATGATTTGGCAGAAGAAGTTATTCCTTACAAAGATTTACTGACAAATCTTCATGCTCCTTTCGGAAAATATTCGGTTTTAGGTAATCACGATTATTCCGAAGACGACGGATTATTTCCTGATGAAGCTGCTAAAACCAAAAACTTTATCGCCATTCAACAACATCAAAAAGAGGCAGGATTTCAATTGTTAAATAATGCCAATACAAAGATTGAAAAAGGAGAATCTTTCATTCGATTATTAGGTGTTGAAAACTGGGGAAACAGCTTTATTCAAGAAGGTGATTTGGACAAAGCTATCGAAAATTGTGACGATAAGGAGTTTTCAATTTTAATGTCGCACGATCCGTCACATTGGGAAAAAGTCGTTTTGAAACATTCCAAACAGATTCACCTAACGCTGTCAGGACATACGCACGGTGCACAAATGGGTATGGAAAGTTTGGGTATAAAATGGAGTCCGGTTCAATATTTTTATAAATATTGGGGCGGTTTGTATCAAGAACTCAATCAATATCTGTATGTCAATAGAGGTTTTGGTTTTATGGCTTTCGCAGGAAGAATTGGCATTCCTCCAGAAATTACAATTTTCACGCTAAAAACGAAAGATTGATGACAAATAAAAAGGAACTTAAAAATCATTGTGCGGAGGAAGGCGGCAAATTAATGCCTTTGGTTAATTTCAATAGTTGTGGAGCAAAAGAAGACTGCGTTGCGGTTTGTCCTTACGATGTTTTTGAAATGCGTCCGATTACGATAGAAGACAAGGCAAATTTGAATTTGAAAGGAAAAATCAAAACTTTCTTTTTTAAAAATAAAGCCTATCTGACCGATGCTGCTTTATGTCATGCTTGTGGCTTATGTGTGCAAGCTTGTCCTGAAAATGCAATTAAATTAACTAAAATGATTGCTTCATAATTAAACTAAAAAATATGAAACGAAAAAACTTTTTAAAAGCTCTTTTGGGAGCATCAACTATAATAACTATGGATGGATTTTCACATTTACTAAATGCGATGCCGATTAATCAGAATATTCAGGATTCAAGTGAATTTGCCACTTATGGTGAGATTCATTTGAACAATACGAATCTTCAAAAATCGACGACTTTTTGGACAAAAATAGTCGGTATGAAACTAAGGGAAAACTCAGCAACTAAAGCCGAATTTGGTACAGAAAGCAAAACATTGGTTGTTGTTCATCAATCTGCTAAAAATGCTTGTAAAAAAGGATATAGCGGACTTTATCATTTTGCAATTCATGCACCGAATGCAGCAGAGTTTGCGAGTATGGTGAATCGATTGAATGTTAATAGACATCCTTATTCTCCAGTTGATCACACGATGTCAAAGTCTGTTTATTTAGATGATCCAGATGGAATCAATATTGAGTTTACCTTAGAAACACCCGAAAGATTCAAACGAGTGATTTCTACAGGAGGTCTTAGAATAGAAGGTGCGGATGGCGTTGTTCGTTCTGCTTCTGAACGGTTAGATTTGGATGAAGTGATGAAGGCATTAGAAGATAAAGACACCACTAAAATCCTCAACGACAATACCTATCTTGGACACGTTCATTTGTACGCCAACAATGTGGAAAAATCGAATGTCTTTTATAAGAAAATGGGTTATGTTCCTTTCAATTATTTACCACAATATATGTATGCCGATTTAGGTGCAGGAGGTGAATATCAGCACCGAATTGTGATGAACTCATGGCATGGAAGAAACCGACCTTTAGCTCCAGCGGATAATGCAGGTATGAACCATTTTCAAATCGTTTATAAAGAAGAAGAGAAGCTGAAAGAAGCGTTGAAAAACGTTGTTGACTATGAGGAGAAAGATGGTGGTTATTGGCTTGAAGATCCAACTGGTAATAAAATATTCTTGACTATTAAATCGTAAAATTCAAGATGAAACATTTATTCTTTATTTGGATATTTTCATATACCATAATTATGAACGCCTGTAATACAACTCAAGTGAATGCAACTATTGAGAATGAAATATTTGATTTAGAATATTTGGTGCGAAAACAAAAAGACACGACAAGCAAAGCACCGATTTTGTTGCTATTGCACGGATACGGAAGTAATGAGAATGACCTTTTTTCTTTTGCTAATCAAATACAAGAAGATTGGTTAGTGGTTTCGGTTCGAGCACCGTTTGCACTTTCCAGTAGTCAATTTAGATGGTATGATGTCAAAATGGTGAATAATAAAATCACTATGAATTTTGAAAATGAGGAAAAAAGCAGACAATTACTATTGAAATTTATCGACCAAATTATACGAAAATATAATGGTGATAAAGATAAAGTTGTCACTGCGGGATTTAGTCAAGGTGCAAATATGTCTGTCGGATTGCTCTTAACTGCACCTGAAAAAATACTTGCGGCTGGTTGTTTTAGTGGTCGTTTTATGGAAGAAATAAAACCGCTAATTCAAAATAAAAAAGCATTAAAATCAAGGCAAGTATTCCTTGGACATGGAACAGAAGACAATATGTTGCCGCTTCGATATTTGGAAGAAAATCAGGCGATTCTTAAAGGTTTGGGTATTGAAACAAAGCTTTCTACTGACAAAATTGGTCATTCTATTTCAGGTAAACAATGGACGGAATTTGTGGAATGGATGAAGGATTTATAAGATAAATATCTTCACATATTCCAAAAAATAAACAATATTTAAAAACTATAAATAATCATAACAATGCAAATTAACACATCAAATTCAACAGTAAGTTTTACGATTAAGAAATTATTTTTCTTAACAGTTACAGGAACATTTCCTACGGTAAAAGGAAATGTAGAATTGAATACAAGTGACCTTTCGAATGCAAAAATAGATTTGGAAATTCCCATAGCAGGTTTAAGTACCAAAAATGCAAAAAGAGATGAACATTTATTACAAGAAGACTTTTTTAATGCTGAAAAATTTCCTGTAATTACTTTTAAAAGTACTGAAATCACTAAAAAAGGTGAACTTTACTGGGCAAAAGGAGCATTAAGTATGGCGGGAACAACAAAAATCGTTGAGATTCCTTTTGATTTTAATAACAATCGAGCAACAGGCAGTTTGAATATAAGTCGACTTGATTTTAAAGTTGGGAAAATACCTACTTTTGTAGCCGCAGAAAATGTCGCTATCACTTTCGATTGCTCTTTGAAATAACTAATTTATCAGCTATTCTTGGTTTAGAATAATTCATAATATACTCTAATTGTCGAACGGCGACTTTTTTGTTCGCCTTTCGACTAAGGTTTTTAACAGATGAAAGACAATTCTAATTGCCATCCATCATTATAAATCGCTTAAGTTGACGACTGTCGTCTGGCTCCTTTCTCCTTTAGGAGAGAGGTCGGGAGAGAGGTCAATCGTCAATTCGATTCAAAATCGAATGTCGAATATTACACTTTAAGCAGAAAAGTCATTAAAAAGCATTATTTTTTATAAAACGTATTACGAAAATTCTTAAACCGAGAATTGCTGCTAATTTACAGCACTAACATGAATAAAATAAAATCTATACTGACAGGAAAATATATACTTTGGTTGCTTTTGGCAATTCCAGGAACGCTATTGTCTATAAATTACCTAAAAGGCGAAATAAACTATAATATGATTATGCATATTACTGGTGAATTTGCTGGTCGTTTTTTAGTCATTAGTTTGATTGCAACGCCGATAGCATTGATGTTTCCGAAAGGTCGAGTATCAAAATGGTTAATCAGAAATCGTCGTTTTTTTGGTCTTGCAGCATTTGCCTATACTTTGCTGCATACGATTTTTTATATTTTGGAATATCCGTTTAGTGAAATCATTAATGAGTTTTCGGATATCGCTATTCTAACTGGTTGGATTGCTTTTTTTGTCTTTATTCCTTTGGCAATGACAAGTACCGATGCAGCGATAAGAAGAATGGGAGCTTCGTGGAAAAAGTTACAACGTTGGGTTTATTTAGCGGCTATCATGGCGTTTGCTCATTGGGCTTTGTTGGGTTTGGCAGGCGAACATGCGAGTATTGGCGGAGCTTTATTTCATTTTACGCCTGTTATAGTTTTACAAATATATAGAGTTTGGAAACAAAATTTTGCAATAGCAAAACGGTGATTTTTAGTTAATAATTCAGATTCGACTACTATACATTTTTAGCTCAACCACAAAGCCTTATTTAATTGATAATCAAATAATTATAAAAATAAACTTTGTGCTGCTTTATGACTTTGTGGTTTTATTTTTCATTTTGAACCAAAATATAAATTGGATATTTAAAGTCATTTTCGTTAAAAGTATTAATTTAGTCTAATTAGGTATTGATATTGTAGAATTGTAATGATTAAGAGATATTAATAAAAATTATGATAATTCATAAGTCTAAAATATTCTTATTTCTTATGATATTCGTGTAAATTAAAGTTTATAAAATATCTCTTTGTACAAATAATTCAATATTAGTGAATAAGATTTGGAATTGGTTTTCGCTTTTGGGAGTAAACGAAGAACTTAGTGACGAAACCGCACTAACTATTCTCTATAATAGAATGGCTTTATTTTCAACCATAATGCTCATTCTGTTTAGCATTTTTCTTTTTCTGACTCAGATAGAAATTTTATTCGTTTACACAACATTTGGAATAGCACTCATTTATGCAATGGTTTTAGTCTTAAATGGATTAGATAAAATCTATTGGGCGAGGTTTTGTAACTCATTTGGAACTGTTGTTTGGGTAAGTCTTTATTATATCTGTTTTGGTGGTTTTTTTAGTCAAAGTTTAGCGGTTGGTGCGGCGGTTATTATCAATTATGTCGCTTTTAGAAAAAAAATGGAATACATGAAATTACTTTTTGTAACTCATGTAGGCATTTATTTTATGGCGTTGATTTATGGAATTAACTTTGAACCAATTGTGAAACTTGTTGAATATCCTATCTCAAGTTTAGTTTCCTTTGTTATTTCGATGGGTTGGGTGACGATTATTTTAATCGTATTCCATAAGGAAAGAGAAATGTTTATACACAATTTGAAACTCAAAAATGAAGCATTAGAACGAACAACCATTGAGTTAGAGCGATTTAGTTACATTGCTTCCCATGATTTGAAATCACCATTAAGGACAATAATCGGTTTTGGTGGAATGATAAAAAAAGATATCGAAAATGAACAGTATCAAGAGGTCAGTAAAAAGATGGATTATGTCATTACTGGTGCCAAACAAATGAATTATATCATTGAAGGTATTTTGGAATTGTCACAATTGAAAAGTATTAAAAAGGAAGAGCAGACTGAGATTAATTTGAATGATATTTTAGGTAAGACAATATTGAATATAACGGAGGAGATTAGTCAATCTAATGCTGTTATTGAATCTGATGGTTTACCTATTTTTATGGGAACTGAAGTAGAATTCTTATTGCTATTTCAGAATTTAATCCAAAATGCTATCAAATATAATAAAAGTAAAACACCAACTTTAATAATTTCTACACATCAAAATAATGGTCAACTTTTTATTACTTTCAAAGACAATGGAATAGGAATAAACGAAAGGTATTTTAATCAAATTTTTGAATTTTTCAAACGGCTTCATACTTCCGCTCAATATGAAGGAACAGGAATTGGTTTAGGATTATGCAAAAGAATTGTTGAAAATTATAATGGCGAAATTACGGTTGAATCTCAAATTGGAAAAGGTAGTTCTTTCATAATACAATTGCCAACTGAATCGAAATAACAATTTAAGGAAAAAGATATATCATTATGAGATGTGTTAAAAAAACAGGACAGCAAACAATCTTAAATTTGTGTTATGAAAAATACGAATAAAAAGAGTAAACGCCGTCGCTATGAAGCAAAGTTTAAAGATCAATTATTGGAACTGCATGCTAATGGACGGAGCA
>JBGCFH010000175.1:0-10427 GCA_045106825.1 Saprospiraceae bacterium
AATCAGACAATAATGTAGATGATAAATCTATCATTGCAAACTTTTTCATCTTCGTTGCTGTACTTGCCTTTATTTGGGGAATAATTGCTTACGTAACTCGAAAAAAAATAAAAACCAATCTTTACAAAACTTATGGAACAACAGATAAAACATTCCAAAAATGGATAACCTATAACCTACTTTTGTCAAGAGACAATGACAACGGAAACATGGAAAAAGAAAAAACTACTAACTACAGATGAATTTGATGCAATTCAAGATTGCTTAGGAAACCCAGAACCTAAAAAGAACTATTCCAAAAATGATTTCATAAAACTCTTTGAGTTTAAAAATTATGAAGAGCTAAAATAGGCAATTGAAGATTCTAATTATCATTCAACGAATCCTTCATTTTCTCTTGAAGAAACGTATAATAATCTCAATAAATTCCCACCAAAAATGAAAGATGAATTAGTGCTATTTATTACTAAAAATGAAGTGTAGATACTACATCTACACACTATAGATATAGTATCTATAACATGTAGAGCAAGTATCTACAATTTATCTAACATTAAAAACCCTACTCAAAAATTCCATCAGCCATCAATTCCGACTGTTTCAAAATTTGCTCCACCACACCTTTTTGAAATTTTGGCGGATAACCATATTTTCGCAAGGTTCGTTTGACGATTACACGTAACTTTGCCCGAACACTTTCTTTTTTTGTCCAATCAATGGTGGTATTTTTTCTAATGCGTTCTGCCAAAACCAACGCCAAATCTCTTAATATTTCATCGCCAAGCACTTCTTTTGCACTTTCATTTTCTGATAAGGCATCAAAAAACGCTAACTCTTCAGGTGCTAAGTTAAGTTGTTCGCCTCGCTTGTCAGCTTCACGCATTTCCTTTGCCATCAACATAACCTCTTCTATCGCTTGAGCAGTTGTAATGAGATTATTTTGATAACGAATCACCGCATCTTTTAAGCGTTCCGAGAACTTTTTGGATTGAACAATATTTCTTTTTGCTCTTACTTTCAATTCATCATTCAATAAGCGTTTCAACAATTCCAAAGCGGAATTTTTACGCTTCATACTTTTAATTTCTTGCAAAAAGTCATCTGATAAAATCGAAATTTCAGGTTTGGTCAAACCTACAGCATCAAAGACATCAATCACATTTTCAGAAATCAAAGCTTTTGATACAATCTTGCGAATTGCACTTTCTATATCTTCATCTGATTGTTTTCTTTCCTTTCGAGTCAGTTTGAGTAACAATGACTGTATCGCTTGAAATAAAGCAACTTCATCTCTAATCCTACTTGCTTCAAAATGTGGATTAGCTAAACCAAAGGCTTGTGATAGTTTAGTTACAAATTGTGTAAATCGTGATATTCCATTTGGAATTTGTAAAATGTATTCTGCAGCATCTCTAATAAAGTCTAATCGTTCTTTTACAGGTAAACTAAAACATTTTTCATATTTAAAACCAGTTCCAAAGATATTTTGGACAATTTCATAATATTTCAACATTTGATTAACCGCATCTTCCTTATCAAAAGTTGGTTTTCCTTTTCCACCAGAATCTGTATAAACTGCCAACGCCTTTTTCAAATCATTCGCAATACCAATATAATCGACAATCAAACCGCCTTGTTTATCCTTAAAAACTCGGTTCACTCGTGCGATAGCTTGCATCAAGTTGTGTCCACCCATCGGTTTATCTACATACAACGTATGCAAACAAGGTGCATCAAAACCAGTCAACCACATATCCCGAACAATCACCATTTTTAACGGATTTGTTGGGTCTTTCAATCGGTCGCCAATTGCCTTTCTTCTCGGTTTATTTCTAATGTGTTCTTGCCACGCTAAAGGGTCAGAAGCAGAACCAGTCATAATCACTTTTATCACGCCTTCGCTATCGTGCGGACTGTACCAATCAGGTCGAATTTTAATGATTTCATCATGTAAAGCAATCGCAACTCTGCGACTCATCGCTACTATCATCGCTTTGCCGTCCATGCTTTCGGCTCGTTTTTCATAATGCTTAACCAAATCTTCTGCGACTTTTCGCAATCGCTTTTCATTGCCAATTATCGCTTCTTTCTGTGTCCATTCGGCATACTTTTTATCTCGTTCTGTCAGTTCTTGATGTTCGGTTAAGTATTCCACTTCTTCGTCCATCACTTGCAGCATTTCTTCTTTAAACTTGATTTGTGCTAAACGACTTTCGTAATAAATCCGAACCGTTGCACCATCTTCTACGGCTTGTTGAATATCGTAAACATGGACATAATCACCAAAAACGGCTTGTGTGTTCGCATCTTCTTTTTCAATCGGTGTGCCTGTAAAACCAATAAAAGACGCATTCGGCAAAGCATCTCTCATGTGTCGAGCAAAACCATCTGTGGGATTTAGTCAATATCTATTTACAATAAGAACTAAGTATTCTAAATCTTTTTCCCTCGATTTAAACGACGATTACTTAATTTTTTCCAAATAGAATCAATTAAGTTAATATCACTTTGAGAAAATCCGAATTGTTCTTTTAAAAGAACTTGATTAGTAAATTTTAGTAAGACTGTCGCATCTTTATTTTTGCGGAGAAAGACATCAATTTTTTTGAGATATTGTTGATTTTCTTCCTTGTAAGGAATCAGAATATTTTGAACTTCTTTAGGCATTAATTCTAAAACACCTCCACCATAACTACGACCAGAAATTTCTGCAAACGCAAAAGAAAGTGAATTATAGAAACTGGCACTTAATGCTTGAATATTGGTATTTTCTTTTAACCGAACTCGATGCATTGTATCTGTAGTATAGGCTTCTGCATCATTAACAATCAACCGAGGAAAACGATTATTTCTACGAATAAATAAGCCATCAGGAATCCAAAGTGAAGGTACTACATACCAAACATCTCTAATTCTACATTTATAGCCTTGATGAATATCCTGACTTTCTCCATAGTTGATATACTTCAAAGCACCATCATATTTTTTAAGTTCACCATTTTTAGGAAAAACTAATAAATTAGCTTTTGCTCCTAATAATAAATTATTACTCCAATCTTTTTTAGTAAAAATTGCACCTCCAACTTGTACACTTCGTCCAACCATCGGTCGAGCAAAAGGTGTGAGTTCATAACCTTCAACTACTTTTTGTTCAACTGTAAAAAAACTATTTGCTCCTGTTGTTATACCAACCTCAACATCAGCATAATCACCAATTGTTTTAAGATTATATTTTTGTTGAACCGTTTTAAGAAAATTAATCTCTTTTTGTGTAAGAAAATAGTAAGTCCACTTATTAGCTGTAATATCAAGATTTTTATATCCTTTACGAAGTTTACTCAAATCAAGGCTTACTAACTCAGAAGCATCTTTAACTTCAATATGATTGATATTATGTTGAGAACTGCCATCTTTTTCGCAAAGCAATAAGATGACTTCTTGTTGAATCGAAGGAAAAACCAATTGCTTAAAGGAAACAATGATAACTGAATTGTAAAACGAAGCTAAAAATTGTCTCAAAGGTTTAGCATAAGAAACTTGTAATAATTCAGCAGGTACAACAAAACCCAATCGTCCTTTTTCTTTTAGTAATAATGAACCACCAACTACAAACGAAACCCAAGCATTACTCAACTTAGAATATTTTACATTAACTTGATTATAAATTTCAGCAGCTTCTTTTTGTTGGTTCTTATCAAAATATTGGTATCGAATATAAGGAGGATTTCCTAAAACAAGGTCAAATCTTTCTTTTGAAGTATTACAATATTGATGAAATTCTTGATTTTGAACCTCTGAATTTTTCAAATCAAAACTCCGAGCTTTTTGGGCTTCAACTTTATCTAACTCAATCGCAGTAATTGACTTATATTGATTTTCATAAGGTTTAAATGCTTTCAAAAATGCACCATCACCACAACTCGGCTCTAAAATAGAAGGTTTATCCATACCACTTAAACCCCATTTCACCATAAAATCAGTAATAGGTTTTGGAGTATAAAAACCTCCTCTTAATTTGTCTGCACTTGCATCTTTAATGAGTTGCATATAATTCTTGTATTGAAGGAACTAAAGTATCTAAATCTTCTAATCCAAATAATTCAGTTAACTTTTCGTTTTGAATAGCTAAAATTTGATTAAAACCTCGTTCTGTTCTTACCAATTTTCTACGCTCATTATTTTTACGATATTGGTCAACTTTTTGATATTCTGCAATTAGATATTTTTGTCGTTTTGCTATATCATCATGTAATATTTGCTGTTGTTCATTATCAAAATTAATAGTAGGAATTGGTAACTGTTTCAATATCTTAGTACCACGAGCAATATAACCACCTCGAAAAACTTCTCCAATTAAAGAACTATACCATTCAATGTATTTTGAATTAAGAACAGCTTGAATATAATATATTGAGTATGGTGAATTTTCGGGTAACGTAATCATACAATATCCTGCTGTACCACCTGAAGCAATCAAAGTTTGATTGTAATCAATAGCATATTTATTCCCAATTGCCAAAACCCCAACAACTATTTTCGCATCAACCTCACAACGTTCTAAACTTTGATGTCGTCCATAACGATACCATTCATTAGCCGTTTGTGGTTTTGGTAAAATATTACGTTTTTCTAAATTTGATTTGTTTGAAAGTAAGTATTGATAAAGGTTTGGGAAATTATTTTGTAAATCTTCAATTGGTACAATATCTAAACCGTCAGCCGTTTTCCGATAAGGATAAATCACTCTACAATTTGGTTCAAAAGGACGATAAGTATATAAATTATCTTGTTTCCCAGACGTTGTGTAAAAAGGTTTGGTTAATTCTTTTTCAATGGTGTGTTTTTGACCATTTTTTTCAAAAACGTAATAATCAGTATCTTCAGCTATTGGCTCAAAAACATAAATTTTATTTCCACTTGTTTGAATCCCATTTGAAATACCATCTTTTTGAGTAATATTTACCAAAGAAATACTTCTATTACGAATTCGAGTAACAACGTCATCTAATCCTTTTGGAATTAAAACCCAATTTTCATTATCTAAACGTTCTATATCAATAGGTTGATAATCAACTTCCGAAAATTGTCTTGTTTTCCAATCATTCAAATTTTGAACTTCTAAAAATTGGAAAGTATCGATCACTTTATCTTGTCCAATCAAAAGGCAAGTGTAAGTAGATTTACTTTTGAAAATTTGATTTGCTCCAAAAGAAACTATTTTTGAAATACACTTCCCAGATTGAAGTAACCTTCGCATCATCTTTCCAGCACCTACCTTTGCAAATTTATTTGGAAGTATATAACCAAAATATCCACCTTCTTTTAACAAGAAAGTCGTCTGTTCAATAAATAGGAAATATTTATCAAACTGTTTATAAGCAAATTCATAATTCTCCTTATAGAATTTATATTCGAGAGGTATTATATTTTTCATATCTCCCGATTTCATATATGGCGGATTACCAACAATGATATCAAATTCAATACCTTTAAAATCGTAAGGATTTACATTATCCCAATATTTAACATCAATATCTCTTGGTTCTAATAAAGAATTTCCATAACCAATACTTTCTGACAAATCAGGTAAGATTGGATAATCTATTCCAATGGTATTCACATCTTCATTCTCTAATAACTGTAAAAGCAATCCAAACTTTGTAGCTTCCACAGCATTAAAATCTTTATCTACACCATAAATACAATTATGTAAAAGTTGTTTTTTGAGTTCGAAAGGTAATTTGTAAGAATGAATACCAATTTGAGCAAGTTTAGAAGTATCATTTTTTAGATAAAAGTCAATCAATAAATTATTCATTAATTGAAATGCTTCTAATAAAAATGCTCCAGAACCACAAGCAATATCTGCTATTTTAATCATTAATAACTCCTTATCATTTTTGTTTTTCACATAAGGAATTACCGTTTCTCTAAGTAAATCTTTGACAATATGGTTTGGTGTTGAAACAATATCTTTATCAATATTTTCAGGTTTAGATTGTAACCTAATATTATTATTTCTAATAACTAACGTTTCTGTTAAAAATACCTCATAAATTCGACCTAAAATATCAGAAGATAAAACTGAAAAGGAATAGGCACTTTCAGGATAATATAATTGTTTAATAATATTCCAAAAAACAGAACTTGTATTTCCTATAATTTCATCAGAAAGAAATTGGTCAAACAATCCTGAATTATACTTTTTATCTGCTGCTATGAATTTTTCTAAAAGTTGGTTAAGATTTGCTTCATTTGCTAAATTCAATAATGTCTGATATTCCTCTAAGTTTCTATCCTCACAAACCCTTAAAAATATAATACGATTGATATAACTTTGAACATGGTCATTTAAGTCCTGTTCTTCTATTGTTGAATCAAACTCATAAATTTTTTGCCCTAATAATAAACGCCAATTATTAATTTGTCTCAAAAAGAGTTCATCAATTGATTGTCGTTCAACTCTATCTTCAATAAAAGCCCATTTCGCATCAAAATTACCAGAATAAACTGCTGATTTTCCTATTAAATAATTGATTTCATCAAAAGAATCAACATATTGAGAATAATGATATTCCTTAACTTTTCTTTTTTGAAAACCGTCATCAACCTTTACACTTTCAGTACAATCATAAATTATCAAATATTCAAAATTAGTTGCCACTGATATTTTCAAATCTGCGGTATATCCATATCGTCTAATCTGCCGAGCTGTTGCATCATTTCGTTCAATAGCAACACTTGGCTTTTTAGCTTCAGCAAAGAATTTTCTTTCAGAGAATAATCGAAAAGTATAATCAGGTTTTTTTGTATTTGCCCCAGCTCCAGCTTTTAATCCTTCTTCAACTAATACTTCTCGTTCATAAGAAGGTTCACCACTTTTATTAGAAACATCCCATCCTAATAGCTCAAAGAAAGCATCTAAAAAATCAACTCTAAGTTGACTTTCATTATAATTCGGTTTACGAAATATTTCACGTTCTCTTTCGTATCGTTCAACTAAATCTTTGATGGACATCAATAACTATTATCAAAAAGTGTATAAATAGAGCAAATTTAATTAAATTGATGGTAGTATTATATAATATCTAATTTATTTAAAATAAATAAAGTAAAAACTTAAAAACCCAAATTTTATATTTTAACTCCATCATCAAGCCTTTTCCAACAACTCTATTATTTTATCTTTTAATTTGGAATTTTCTATGCGTAAATTGTCTAATTCTTGTTTTAATTCGTTTGATGAAATAAGTTTTTCGTTGGTGAACATTTCACCTTCTCCAGTAAATAACCAAGTTAAATTAAGTTCAGAAAAATTTCTGATAACAGCATCAATCAAATCTATTTTTGGATATTTTACTCTTCCTGTTAAAAAATTAGAAAGGCTTTTTTCTCCATATCCTGTGATTTGAGAAAAATCAGTCTGACTTAATCCTTTATGTTGTAAAAACCTTTTAAATCTTTCGTTAACTTTTGTCATTTATGTAAAAAATAAGAATTTTTCTACTTTTTTAGAAAAAGTATCTATATTAGCTTTTGATTAATGAAATTTATAAAATTATAGGAATGATGTCGAACCGTGGAAAGTAAAAACACCATTCCTTGATAAACTGAATTACCATGAGCAAAAGTAACGAATTGCCGTCAAAACGGCAAGTAGAAAGCGTATTGCCCAAAACAAAGGCAAATTTCACCCAAATTGCGAATGACATTTTATTAGACCAAAGATTAAGTTTTAAAGCGAGAGGTATATTAACCCTTCTACTCTCTCGTCCCAAAAATTGGAAAATTTACATTGATGAAATTGTAGCACGTTCTGATGTTGATGGCAAACATTCGATACGAACAGGTTTTAAGGAATTGAAAGATTTTGGTTATTTAAAATTGGTCAAAATTTGGAATGATGACACGGGAAAATTTGAGGGTACGATTTATCGGTTGACGATTGAACCCATCCCCAGCCCTTCCCTTTTAAGGGAAGGGAGCCAGACGACAGATTCCGAAAGTTCTAAGAATCAAGCACTGTCGTCTGACTCCCCTCTCTTGAAAGAGAGGGGTCGGGGGAGAGTTCAATCTGACGAACCAATTTCCCGACCTACGGAAAACCTGTCGGTCGACAAATCCGACCGACTGAAAACCATGACACCAAGTAATACTAATAGTAGTAATACTAAACATAGTAATATTATAATACAGCAACAACAATCAAAAAATGATGATGGCGATTTTTTGAAAAATAAAAATATTCCCGTAGCGGCTGCTTTAGCTGCCGTTTGTAAAAATATAACAGTCGATAAAACAGTCGTTTTGAAAAATATTACGGCAGCTGAAGCAGCCGCTACTGTAGAACAAACTGCCGCTCCTCTCCTACCCTTTTTAGAAAAAGATGAGATTTGGAAAAAGCAATTTATGGGTCAAGATATTTGTAAACAAATCGGCACAACGGAAATATTGACTGCTCCAAAATTTGATTTGTTATTAAAGCACTTTGGTCAAACTTCCATTTCGAGCGGCACAACTTATGCTAATGTTGTAGCAATAAAACGTCATTTTTTTAATTGGTTTCATGCCAATTTGAAAAAAAATGCCTTGGTCAATTACATCGAACAACAAACTAAAGCACCCAAAAAAGCCTGCAAACAAGCTGCTGCATTAATGCCCAAAACGGATGCGATTTTAAATAAAATCTACGGTCAACAATGTGATAATGAAATGCACCTTTACCGTTGTTTACAACTGTTAGCAACGCATTTGGCTATTTATGAAAATGCGTTAAATTACCTTGATTCAGACAATCAAAAAGCGGTTAAGTCTTGGATAAGTGATATTGAATACGCCAAAAACTTAGTGGAGCGAGGACGAAAAGCTGGGCAATTGTATTGGTTTTGTGCTAAAAATCCGAAGCAAAACCCGAAGCAAAAAAGGACAAAAGTTGAATCTAAAACCTCCATAAAGTCCCTCATGCTGAATTCATTTCAGCATCTCCCAGATTCTAAATTCGTAGTTTAATCAAAAATCGAAATTAAAAGATTAGGAGATGCTGAAACAAGTTCAGTATGACGGAATCAGGTTTGTTTTTTTAGATAGGAATATCTATCAAAATTCATTATTTCAAATAATTTACAAACACGAATTTATAAACATTACACATAAAAAAGTCGTGTAATTCGTGTAAATCCGTGTCCAAAACAAAAAAATCATGGTCAACATAGAAAATTTCATACAACAAAAAGTCGAAGCCGACGCTTCCTACAACTTTCAAAAATTGTACGCTCCTTTTTGGTTTATTGTTTATTACATCATTGGTTATCCATTGCGAATTTTGGGTTGTTTCGCTGATGGATTTGTGATTTACGGTTTAGTTTATGCAGCTCGGGAATCTATTTGGCAAAGTGTGGCTGTTGCATTTATTGGTGCAATTATTATACAAGTCATGTTGGGCGAATCTGCAACGATTACGGCCAAAAATCTATTTCGAGGTTTATTTTATCGCAGTTTGGCGTATGGAATGATGCTTTTGGTTACTTTAACTTTTACTGGCGGTTCGTTGTATTCTACGATATTTTTGAGCAAAAAAGGAAGTATTCACGCCATCGAAAGCTTCTCTCCTACCCTTCGCACTCAATCGTTAGAAAAAGATAAAACGTATAATGACAAATTGATAAAATCAAAAGAATCAAAAAATGACGCAGAAATTCAAAGCATCAAAAGCGAATCAAAAACGGCACAAATTGAGGTCAAAACGCAGATTTCAAAAGTGGAAAAAATGATTGCTGAAAAGCAAAAAATTGTCAATGGTTATGCCAATAAAATTGATGCACCTTGGGAACATCGAGAAGCAATTATTAAAGGTCAGCGACAATTAATCACGCTTAGTTCGAACTTAACTCATCTTATCGAACAAGAAAAAACGGACTTAGCAGACGCTCGAAAACGTCATGGAAAAACCATTGTTTTGGCCGAACAGTCAAAAATAAATGATGTCAATTCTACGATTGCTGAAAACCAACGTAAACAAGATAAATTAGCCTTGTTTGGCTTAATCGCAATGGGTGCAAATGTTGGTATTAATATTTTATCATTTTTGATAATGTGGGGTTTTGAGTTATATCTAAAGTTTGCTCAAGGTGGTGGAACTATCGAAAAGCCAAAACGAAAAAAGCAAAAACCCGAAACCAAGTATCAAAATAAAGAAGAAAATGAAAACACGCCTAATAATGAATCTGAAACTAAAAAAGCGGAAACTTTTGAGGATCAAAGGTTTCAATCTGATGTAGAAAAAACAGTCTTACTACTGGACAAAAAGGATTAAATAAAAAAGAACCATAACTTTGAAGTGACAAAACAAAAAAGCGATGGTTCTACAAATAAGTAATAAACTTACGTCATATTTCGGAGAAATAAAAGAGAGTACAGTAAAAAATGCC
>JBGCFH010000176.1:0-8029 GCA_045106825.1 Saprospiraceae bacterium
TTTGCTTCTGGCAAGTTATCATCCGCCGAGGTTTCGGGACAAGTATTCTCAAAAACAACTATTTTATCGTCTGAAATACCAACGGTTTTAATCGTTGACTTTTCATTTAAACCAGTGCAAATTCTGGCGTTTTTTATTAGGTAATTTAGCATAGATTTTTTAGTATTTTGTAATTATCTTCACAATCTGAAAACTCTATCAAAAACCGTCATTCCGTACTTGATACGGAATCTCCCAAATAATTAAAACGATAAGTTGAACTAAAAATAATTAAAAATAAATCTTTCGAAAAACTTAAATTTTAAGTTAACCATCAAACCAATATTTTGAGATCTTAAAGCTTTGGACTTTTCCAAATGTTGGTTTGATGGTGAAATATTTATTTTACTTTATTTGGATGATAGCTTTTTTATTACAACAGTTTACGGTTTTCCTCTTTACAGTTTAGGAGATTCCCAATCAAGTTGGGAATGACGGAAGTTATTTAGGTTTTTGGGTTTGTTCTTTATCCAAAAACTTGAATAACTTCCGTCGAATATTTATCAATTTTCTCTTGAACTGCTTCATTCAACATTGCTTTATCGACATTGATAAAACCATTTTTCATTTCAATCTCTGGAGCAATAATATCTTCTTTGAAATATCGACTTGATGGACTTAAATCGTGAGCCGTTGCATTTGGCAAATATGCCGCTAATTCAAGGTTTTGTAAACGTCCAATTCCTGTTTCAAACATTCCGCCTATCCAACATGGAATATTGTTTTCGTGGCAATAATTTAAAATTTGAATGCTATTTGAAATACCTCCTACTCGACCGATTTTTAAGTTTAATTCGTCCAAAACATTTAAAGCATTTAACTTCACAACATCGCCAATTCCTTTCACTTCTTCATCAAAACAAACTTTCAATGTTGGAAACATTTTTTTCGCTTCCATAAATACGTCAAAACGGCTCGGAGCAGTCGGTTGTTCGATATAAGCATCATAAGTATTGACGAAATATTCCATCTTTTTCAAATCCGAAAACCCATAACTTCCATTCGCATCAAAACTGACGTAAACGTTATTATCAAACAACATTGGATTGATTTGGTCAAACAATTTTGTGTCAACAAACGGCGAGATTTTGAATTTCACACGTTCATAACCTTCATCAATAGCTTGTTGAACAACGTCTTTCATTTCTGCAAAATCATTGTAAATTCCTAATGAAATTCCAACAGGAACGTCGTCGATTTTGGAAGATTTTAAATGTTCTGATAATTGAAAATTAGGATTGACTTGTTTCAGAATTTGAAACATTGCGGATTCAACAGCCGATTTTGTAAAGTTCCAACCTCGACTTTTTTTCATCATCGTCAAGACTTCACCATACGTTTGTATTGGCTTTAAGTTCGGAGCGACGAAATTTTTGATTAACAATTTGGCAGCAGCCAAAAACTCTGCGGAATAGTACGGATCAGGACGACAAGAACATTCGCCATAACCGATTCGACCTGCTGTATCTGTCCATTTGACAATTAGTGTTTCCTTTGATTTTCGAATTCCAATTCCCGATTTAAACACAGATTTTTGTGGCAAATCCAAAGAAAACAATTCTAATTTTTGTAGTGAAATTTCCGTATTAATCATTTAGTTTATTTGTTATGACAACTTTTCCCTTAGATACAAAAAATATTTTAGAATATTACAGTTTCTATCAATTCTTATCGGTTAAAACGAGTATTTCTTAGTTGATATAAATTATATGTAAGTTTGTGAGATAGATTCTTAAATCAGATTAAAAAATCCGTTAATATGAAATTAAAAATTAGTGTAGTGCTACTATTATTTGCTTTGATTTTTAATCAAGGAATCGCACAGGAATCTGAGAAAGTATTCAATGTAGTGGAAGAAATGCCTCGTTTTCCAGGTTGTGAAAATATGGAAGGCACAAATATGGAAAAAAAGCAGTGTGCCGATAAAAAGATGTTAGAATACATCTATAAAAACCTCAAAATTCCTAAAACGGTTAAAGAAAATGGCATAGAATGTAACTGTGTTGTATCTTTTATTATTGAAAAAGATGGCAGTATATCAGATATAAAAGTTATACGAGGTGTAGGAATTTTTAGTGAAGAAGTCGTAAGATTAGTTGAAAATATGCCAACTTGGAGAGCAGGTAAACATCGAAATCAAAATGTTAGAGTAAAAATAATTCTTCCTGTTAGAGTTAATTTAAAATGAGATTAAAAGCATCCAATAAATAATAAAATTTCATTGGATGCTTTTGACTGTTCACAACAAAGCCGCACCAAAAACTCCCGCACTATCGCCTAACTTCGGTTTCAAAAACACCGTTTCCACCGAATCATTAAAAATAAAATCATTGATTTTTGGAATACCTTCCTTAATGATTTCATCAATATTATTTACACCTCCACCAAGTACAATTGCGTCAGGATCCAAAATATTAATAACGACAGAAACCGCTTTTGCGAAAAGCGTTGTCAATCGGTTAATCGTTTGTGTTGCCGCTTCGTCCGTTCCTTGACGATGTAACTGGACAATTTCTTTCAAGGGTTTTTTATTGCCAGTTTGCTGAAAATAGAAACGTTCTAAACCTGGTCCAGCGATGACTCTTTCATTACAACCGACTTTCCCACAATAACAATCGCCACCAGATTCATCTAAGAAATTGTGTCCCCATTCTCCACCAATTCCATGTTTCCCATTCCAAACTTTTCCATCAATCACCAAACCGCCGCCACAACCAGTTCCCATGATTACACCGAAAACCATTCGAGCATTAGGCACTTTTTCAGGAACAATTCCCATGACAGTTTCTGCCAATGCAAAACAATTTGCATCATTCGCCATTTTTACAGGAAGATTCAACAGCTTTTCTAAATCTGAATGCAATGGTTTTCCGTTCAAACATAGCGTATTACTATTTTTTAATAATTGCGTTTTCGGATTTGTCGCTCCAGGTGTTCCAACGCCAATTTGAGTTGGTTCAAGGTTTGTTTCCTTCTTTAATAAATCAACGACTTTTCCAATTTGTTGAATGATGTGTTCGTAACCTTTTTCTTGTTCCGTTGGTAAACGTAGTCGTGCCAACGGTTTATAGGTTTCATCCAAAACAACGCCTTCAATTTTTGTTCCACCTAAGTCGATTCCCCAATAGTGTTTCATTATTTTGTGTTTGAATGTTTAAATATTTGATTGTTCAATTGTTTGACCAATTGTTTCTAAATATTTTAATGGATTATTTATGGCATTTTCCAAATTTTCAGCTTGATCAATTACCGTATAAATTTGTTTGTTCTTCAATGGTAATTTTTCTGATTCCAAAACTTGTCCGCAAACAACAATCATTGATTTTTGATGCTTTTTGCACAATTTATAAAGACCTCCAACAACTTTTCCATCAAACGATTGTGTATCTAATCTACCTTCACCAGTAATGACTAAATCTGCATTTTTGACCTTTTTTTCAAGGTTGAATAGTTCGATAAACATATCAATTCCTGCTGTTAATTGAGCATTAAAAAATGCAATCATTCCGCCGCCAATTCCGCCAGCTGCACCAGCACCAGCGATATTTTGAACATCGGTAAAACCATTTTTTACAAAAATACGATTGATGTGTTGTAAACCATAATCCAGCGTCTCAATTGCTTTTCTGTCTGCACCTTTTTGTTTGGCGAAAACATAAGCCGCACCATTTTTACCATAAAAAGGATTATTTACATCACAGATAACTTCAATGTCTAATGCTCTAATTTTTTCAGTTAATTGAGTGCTTTTGATATTATAAATTTTCGATAAATTCCCTCCAATCGGAATAACAATATTATCATTTTTATCATAAAAGCAATAACCTAAAGCCGTCGCAATTCCGATTCCTGCGTCATTTGTTGCACTTCCACCGATGAATAATTTTATTTTTCTAAAGCCTTTTTCGTAAGCATCTAAGATGAGTTTTCCTGTTCCTTGCGAGGTTGTTTTTAGACAATTTTGTTCTTCTTTTTTTAACAACGCCAAACCTGATGCTTTCGACATTTCGATAAATGCCGTATCTGAATTTGTAAAATAAGTTGCCAAAATCGATCGGAATAATGGATTGTTTACCAATACTTTATGTTCTTCTAAACCATAAACAGCATTTAATAAATCAATCGAACCATCGCCGCCATCAGCCATCGGTTGAATAGCAATTTTGGTGTTTTTATTAATCGTTTTTATGCCTTTTTCTATTGATTTTGCAACGTCTATTGCGGTCGCACTTCCTTTGAATTTATCCGGGACAATTAGTATATTCATATTTCTATTAAAAAAATCCCAACTCTACACAATCTTTTCAGATAAGTAGAGTTGGAGATACCTAAACCAAACCAATTTTATTAAGAGATTAAACCTTAATCATTTTATCTTTTACTGTCTTATTATATCGGAATTGAATTTAATTACATTTACATTGCTCGCAGTTTATTTCAGTATCAAAACCATAAATATTACATCCTGTATATTCGATTTCTTGGCATTCATTAGAATTAGCATCAAAAAACCATCTTATATAATTTGCTTGACACAATTCAGTAGTTGGCGGTTGTTCCTTACATTTAGGAGCTAAATTCGATGTATCACAATCTTTATTGCAAGAGAAAAAGAGTAATGATAACATTATAACAAATAATTTTATCTTCATTTTAATATCAGTTTAGCACGATATTTTTCGCTTCAATTCCTCCTTAACATGTTCTGACCATTCACTTCTAAGAATACTCAACAAAACAATATCAACTCTTTCCTGTGAAGTCGCACTCGGCAAAAAATGTCTCAATTTTCCCTCTTGTGTACAACCAACACTTTCCATTGCTTTTATGCTGTGAATATTTTCGGCACTTGCACCGAAACCAATTCTTTCCATTCCTAATTGGTCAAACAAAAATTCAAAAAGTAAGTATTTACAATTTTTATTTAAACCAGTTCCTTGAAACTCTTTTCCAATCCAAGTATGACCGATTTTTATATTTTTTAAATCATTATTGACCGCATAAATTCTGGTCATTCCTGCGTATTGATTTGTTCGTAAATCCTTGATTATAAAAGGATATTCTACTTGATTTTTCTGATTTTGTATCGCACGATTGATGTATTGATGAAAGTTGTTTTGACCAAAACCATTTTCTTCAAAATGTGTCCAAATTTCAATATCGTTTGATATGTCAAAAAGTAGTTTTTCGTCCGTTTTTAATAATGGTTGAAGTGCGGCAACATCGTTTTTTAAAATATAATTATCGTTGAAATCTAACATGATTATTTTAGTTGAATTCGTATTTTAAAACAAACTCGGCATCAAATAACTTATCAAAACAATCAATCCGAAGAAAGCGAATAAAATCATTGGAACAGGCTTTGCCAACATTGACCATTCAAATTTATAATTCATTTCAAACGGTTTTGCTTTTTCGTTATCTAAAGCACTGACGATATAAGCAATTGCAACAGCTAAAATAAATCCTGTAAAGTTCAACCAAATCCAAAAGACGTTGAAACCTAAATCAAAACCAAAGATTTTTTGAATGGTACTTGATAGCAATAAATTCACAGCAACAGAAACCAAAATTCCCGTATTCATGCCTTTTGAAGTAATTTTTTTGGAGAAAATTGCTAATACAAAAGTCGCCAAAATTGGTCCATAAAATACCGAACCAATAGCGTTAATAATTTCAATTACTGGGCTATTACTTCCACCAAATAAATATGCTGCACCAATACAAATCAATCCCCAAAACACAACTGCACGTCTTGAAATTTTCATGTATTCTTCTGACGATAACGGCTTATCTTTTTTATTAAATAAATCTTCAACCGTTACTGCTGCCAAAGAATTGACGGTTGAACTCAACGACGACATCGCAGCCGATAAAATTCCAATCATCAACAAACCTATCATTCCGTGAGGTAAATATTTTAAAATAAAAACTGGCATCATTAAATCGGCTTTGATACCATTTCCTTTACCATCATTATCAAATTCTGTTGGAAAATGCTCTTTCGTGACATCAAGCACCGCATTCATAAATTCAGGCTCACTAATCGCATAACTTCCAATAATTAAACCCATTGTACAATAGATTAAAACTACTGGAAAACGCAATAAACCGTTTGCCAATAATAACTTCTTAACTGTGCCTTCGTCTTTGGCGGAAAGCAAGCGTTGTGCTTGTGTTTGGTCGCAACCATAATACGAAGTATATAAGAAAAATCCACCGACAATCATTGGTACAATTCCGTATGTTTCGCCATCAAAACCCCAATTAAAATCTATCGCAGTTGTTCGACTTGCGTCAATAGTCGCTTCTGGAATCGAATTAAACAATTGCCAACCATAAACAAAACAAACTATCAAACCGATAAACAAGATTACCATCTGCACTGCATCGCCCCAAACCACGGCTTTCATTCCACCTTGCCACGAATACACAATCGTTATCACACTAATCAACAGAATCGTATAAATGAAATCTATTCCTAAAACGGCTTGTAAAATAAACGCCATTGTATAAACCATTACACCAGTTCCCAAAGCTTTGCTAATTTGAAAAACAATGCTCAATGTCATTCGAGTAGAACGACTAAATCGTTGTTCCACAAACTCATAAATACTAACAACTCCAGACCGAAATAACGGTGGGAAAATCACCAATAAAATAAAAACCATCGCCAACGGAACTGCCATTTCGTAAGTCAACCATTGCATTCCACCATTGGCTTTTAAGCCAACAAATGCAGGTGCAGAAATAAAACTGATAGCCGATAATTGTGTCGCCATTGTCGAAAGACTTAAAGGAAACCAACTCATCGAACGTCCGCCCAAAAAGTAATCCGAGGAGTTTTTATTGTCTTTGAAGAAGTTTCCTAATAGTAAGAAACCGAATAAGTAAGCTGCTACAATGATGTAATCTAATGTATTCATTTTTTTCGTAGGTACAACCTACGGCTACTCATATTGAACGCTTCCAGCGTTCTTTGACATGAGTAACTTTAGGTTGGTTTTTATTTGATTACAGTTTAGTGAGCAGTTGACTTGAAGTCAACTGCTCACTTTTAAAAGAACGCTGGAAGCGTTCAACATGGGTAGCCGTAGGTTGTACCTACGGAATATTATGGACACAAAATCAAATCAATAACAGAAGAAGCTGTCCAAGAAAAATTATCACCACCATAACCGCCATGTGTTGTTTCGACTAAGTGACGTTGTGCTTCAAAGTATTCATGAAAGCCAAAACGCTCGACCAAATTTAACAAACTTTCTCGAACATAATCAGCTTCATTCGTAAATCCATATTGCTTTAAACCGTGATAAATCATCCAATTCATTTGTGGCCAAATCGGACCTCGCCAATATCTTTTGGAATCATATAAATCGTGATGAACGTCAAAACTCGGAACGGTTAAATAATTATTATTCATCAAATCTGACAAATAAGCTTTCATTTTTTCGGCACGTTCAGCGTCTGGAATATTCGCATATAAAGCGGTCAATCCACCGATTTCCCAATACGGAAATTGTTTTGCTTGACGCAAATCGTAGCCAGTATAAGTGTTGAGTTTTTCGCTCCAAAGTTTGGCGTTGAACTGCTTTACACTTTGGGTTTGCCATTCTTCCAATTCTTTGGTGTCCAAATTAAATCGCTTTCCGATGTTGATTAAGGCTTCGTTTGAGCGAATTAAAACAGCGTTGATTAAACTATCTTGAATCAAAAATTCGGATTCTTCCGCAATTCCTTTTCCGTCGTATTGATGTTTTTTACCCAATGTCATTAAGTAAACATATTGGTCATATTGTGTAGAAGTTGGTCGTTCGCTGGCATCTGCAATTGTTGTATCTCGACGTTTATAAGCTGGAATATCGGCATTTTCTAAATCAATCAAGCTCAACGCATCATCCCAAATCGGAGAATTATCACGACCTGATTCCCACGGATGAAAGATAAACACTAAACCTTCTTGATTCGGGTCACGATAGTTGTACCAAAA
>JBGCFH010000177.1:0-28863 GCA_045106825.1 Saprospiraceae bacterium
TCTAATTAGAAATTATTAATGAGGAATTGATAATTAGAAAAAAGGAATCAAAAAATTCCTGATTATAAATTTCTAATTCCTCATTAAATGCCAAAAGGCCCGTTCGTCTAGGGGTTAGGACGCCAGGTTTTCATCCTGGAAACAGGGGTTCGATTCCCCTACGGGCTGCAACTTTTTTTTATTTTTTTTGCCACCTCGACTCTGTCAAGGTGGTTTTTTTATGCCCAAATCTATTTAATCCAAATGCTTATATTGTTTTAATTATTTAAAAATCATGTTTCACTGATATTAAATTAAAAAATGAAAATATTACATTTTGCTTTGCAAAACAATCATCTCATGTAGATTTCATAGATTCATGCAGCGTTTTCATTAGCAAAATCAATTTTTTTTATTAGAAAATAAATCTGCGTGAAAAAAGCATTTTGCGGAGCAAAATTTAGCAATTGTAATTTCTATTTTGCGTTTCAGCGAAACGTGAATTTAAAATTTTTCAAAAAAAAGTGTGACACATTGAATGTTGATGGGATTAATAATTGTAACCATCAAAAACATGATATTTAATGTTACAATTCCTCAAAATTTTGAATGCAAAATAAAATGAGGTAAATAATGACATAACACGATTCTGATAATTTTAATTAAAATGATTATTCAAGATTAGTAAATAATTATCTAAATCAATTTTACAATTTTGAAACTTAATAATATTAGTTTTAAAATTTTTCAAAAAGATGTGTGACACATTGAATGTTGGTGGGATTAATAATTGTAACCATCAAAAACATGATATTTAATGTTATAATTCCTCGAAATTTTGAATGCAAAATAAAATGAGGTAAATAATGACATAATACGATTCTGATAATTTTAATTAAAATGATTATTCAAGATTAGTAAATAATTATCTAAATCAATTTTACAATTTTCAAAAAGTATCTATGTTGATAGTTTTAATACTATTGATGTATATGAAATACCTAAAACCAATGAGTAACGAAAATAATTTAGACAATAACGGTTTTCTTATAAAAATCGACAAGCTGATTTGAGCTATTTTTTGACAGGATAAACAAGATTTTACAGGATTTTTGCAGGGCAAAAATTACATAATCCTGTCAAAAGATACATTTCGACAAGTCGAAATTAGTCATTTTTGATACAATTTATTTTTATAGAAAAATCGTCTTTAGACAATAGTCAACAAGAATGGTTAAATCAAGAAATTGATAAACGTATAACTATTAAGAATAACGAAATTGAATCAATTAATTTTGAGATGTTTATGGAAGAGAATCAAACTTTTAGTAGAAAAGTATTTCTTTAAATAGGCAATTTCCAAAAAAGTAAAATTATATAATATACAAAACCTAATATCAATGAAATTAATGAAACATTTACCAAAGCTAATAAACGATTACAATTTGTAAATTTAATTATATCGTGGGTTTTACTATTCGATGGATGTGTAGTCTATAATGGACTTCGAATGGCTCATCTTTAGTAAAAAAAGGTAAAAAGTAATGTTTTTCCATATTTGGTTAATGATAAGTATCATTAAGGTGATATTTCTATGAATTTTTTAAAAATCGCTTAGAGTGAAAGTTAAGATGATTTTTTAATAATAAAGATAACAGACTTCATAAAATAATTTCGATTTGGTAGCTACGATTGATTTTATTGAAGTGTGATAGGTGGAATCCGAAAAGCCTTAAAATAGAGTAGGAACTTAATTTTAATTTTTTAAATAAATCAAATTATGTCAACAGAAAAAGTTGGAAATTGGACGTGTAAACCTGTAACAAGTTTAGATAGTAAGAAAGATGAAGTGTTATTAAAAATTATTGCAAAAGTTCAACCACATCCATTTGGTGCGGTTTGGGTTCCTTTACGAATTTGTTATCAAGTAGTGAATGGAATGAAATTTAAAATTACTTACTTAGTAACTACAGTGACACTTCCTCCAAAACAGAGTTTAGTTTATATCGAAGGACACATGGCTACGGACGGAACGATAACCCGAAAACCTGCTGAAAAAATTACAGAACTTGAAAATCATAGAGTATTAGTTGGTGGTTGGTCTGCTTTTGGTCCTGTGACAGGAGGTGATATGGAAGTATTTAATGAAGCCAATAATCTCGGTGTTGATCGTAAGCCAATTGCAGTGAGTACTCAAGTTGTAAGTGGTACAAATTATCTTTTTATATGTGTTTCTAAAGTATCAGGAAGTGATAAAACATATCTTGAATTGGTGGCAATCTATAAACCGCTTAGTGGAAAAGCACAAATTATGACAATAGAAAAATTACTAAAATAATAGACTGAAATAACAATTTAAATTCAACTTTTAGACTATTCCCAACAGATACGATATTTAATAATTGGCATACAAAATATCAGAATTGTATTGCGTCATGATGAGTTTCACATTTATTTTCCTTTGAAATATATGGAAATATAAACTCAAAATTCATGTATCGTACTGAAGGCGAAATCCGAAAAGCCTAATTTAAAATAGAGTAGGAATTAATATTAACATTTTAAATAAATCAAATTATGTCAAAATTAGTAGGAACTTGGAAGTGTAAATTAGTAGCAGAATTAAATCCAGAAGAAGATAAAGCGTTATTAGAAATTATTGCAAAAGTGCAGCCACATGTAATTGGTGCAGTTTGGACTCCTTTACGAATTTGTTATCAAATCGTGAATGGGATAAACTTTAAAATTACATATGTGGTAACTACTGTCACACATCCACCAAAACAGACTTTAGTTGAAATTGAAGGACATATGGCTACGGACGGAACGATAACCCGAAAACCTACTGAAATAATTGCTGAACTTGGTACAAATCGATTATTAGTAGGTGGTTGGTCTCCTTATCGTCCTGTTACGAAAGCTGATATAGAAGTACTTAATGCGGCAAATAATATCGGTGTTCATCGTGTACCAATTGCAGTAAGTACACAAGTTGTAAGTGGTACAAATTATCACTTCATATGTGTTTCTCAAGTACCCGGAACTACTGAAACTTATCTTGAATTGGTAACAGTTTATGAACCAATTAATGGTGAACCACGAATTACTAAAATTGAAAGATTACCACTTGTAGCGTAGGATATAATAATAGTAAATTTCAAATTTGAATAAATAGATGACGTATTTTACCTATTTACTCAGATTGTGAGATGATTAATTATAATTTTGAAATTAAGATTACAAATAATATAGGTAAAATCCGAAAAGCCTAATTTAAAATAGAGTAGGAAATATAAGAATATTAGGAAGGTCGGACAAGATTTTGTCTGACCTTCCTATTTTATCAATCCTTATCTCCCCAAAACTAAAAAATCCATCACACTTTCGCATGATGGATTTTTATTGATTTTTTAAAATTTAAAAAAATTACATTTCAGTTTTTTCCTCTTCCTCTTCGTTTTTCACCTCATCTTTCGCAATAATCAACCACATCTTACCATAATGATTCAATGTTTTTGCTTTACGAGCGGCTTCATCTCCTACACCACAATAGTAGTCAACGTGCATTCCTTTGATAAAACTTCCTGTATCTTGAGCAAACAATATTTGATACTCATGACGAAGAAACTTTCCTTTACTGTTAATAATAGGTGTTGAGGACAACAAACAACCTCCATAAGGAATTAATGTTGGATCAACTGCAATTGACTCGAAAGGTGTTAAAGGAACACCTGTAGAACCTTTCGGATAGTTAAAATTCTGTACAAAGATATTTTTATCAATGATAGATTTATCTTCCGGAAGTTGAGCTTGTTTTATCATACTACGATAATAACTCAACAACTCTTTTTGTCCATTTGAATACTGAATAAAACCTGAACCTTGCATACGAATTGTAGCGGCTGTCTTTGGATCATCTGTCCAAACCGTTTTGGTCAGTCTTTTATTAGTATTAGGATTTTTGGTTGGAAGTATTTTTACTATCGGATATTGAAAGTTTTCATCCTGTGTTGTACGTACATTAAAAACTGGAGTATAATAAGCTGTAAATTGAATATCTCCTTTCTGGTCGTAACCGTTAACTTTGTATAACTCGAACTGCTCAGAAAAAGTATTTTCATCACCTCCTTCATCAGTCCATTTTCTTAATCGTTCTGCCGTTTTTAATAACGTCTTTTTTAGTTCTGCTTGACTCATTTTTAAACCTGTGAATTTCGCTTGAACTTTGAAAGGTCGTTTTCGGCTCAGTATGGCAATTTGCTTGTCGATGGTTTGTATTAGGCTTTTTGAGGGTTGTGGTACTTGTACTTCATCTCCTTCTAATGAATAGAACGGTTTCGATACTTTCTTTGGTTCTTGTTTCTTTTCCAGCTCAAATACCTGTTCCTCTTTAGGTTCTGGTTTAACTTCTGGTTTTTCAAGAATCTTTCCCTGTTCATCTATCTGATTACCAACAGTAGATGGTATTTTATCCATAGCACTTTGATCTAAAAGACTTAGTGTACTATAGCTGCCTAAAACCAACAATGTAGAAAACAATATTCGTTTCATGCCGCAAATCTACGTGCGATATTTGATATTCCAAATTATTCTAAAGCTTTTTAAAAAGTATTAACATTTCTTTAAAGTGCCAATATTAACTACTTGATAGCGAATGTTTTTCACATTGAAAAGTTTGTAATATATGTGTATAATCTCATAAAACGTTGGTATCAGTAAGCTACAATATTATAAAAAAATGACAAAACTCCTCCTTAAAAACAGCGAAAAAAGGATAAATTGCGTGTTAAAACAATAATTATTTTTTTAACATTTTCCACGTCGTATTTGCTTTTTTCAAGTTTTTTGAGTCAGAATATTCATTCCAATACTCTAAAGCATCATAATTTTCTACTTTATAAAAGAGGTATAATTTGCCATCAATGACTTTAAACGATTCAGGATCAATATCATATTTTCCTGTTTTTCCATTTGTCGCTAACATCGAAAAACCATAGGCACACCAACCGCCAAATTGAGGAATATATTTTTCAGGATTTTTCTGAAATACTTCTAAATATTTCTGTGAAGAAAAATAATACGTTACGCCTTTATGAGTCGTAGAAATATATTTATTACCTTCAATCGCTTTCTTATCTTTAAAATATGCGACAACATCATAGCCTTTCACACCTATATTATCACTGTCAACATTAGATATCACTGGTACTTCAGACATTTTGCCATATTTCAAATGTAACAACTGACCTTCACCTTTATTGACAACAGTCACTACAAACAAATCATTATAAATATAATCTTTGATTTGCCATTGTGGCTTTCCGGTTAGTATTTGAACTATATTCGGAATGGTATTAGAATGTCCGACAACAAGTACCTTTTTGCCACGATATTGCATCAATAAATTATTAATAAATACTTCATGATTACGAGGAGAATATTTTAAAACAGGTAAATCGTGAAAATTCGCAGTCGGTTCTGCCGTTTTAATCGTTCGTTCATAATTTGTAGAAAAAACACCAGCGATAGAATCTGCTCGAAGCATATACGCCAACTGAATAGACCGAAGTATACCATCTTTAGTTAAAGTAGGATTTTTTGTTCCATCTTGTACTTTTTCTGCATGACGAACTAAAATTATTGTCGTAACACTATCTTGTGCAACAACAATGAAACTATTGATTAACAATAGTAATAAAATAAAATAAGACTTCATTTTACTGTTTTGATTTATTTCACTAATTCCTTTAAAACGTTTGCCCAAATTGAATAACCTTTTGCATTCAGGTGTAAACCATCATTTGTCAGTTCTTGATTTAAGTTATCCGATTCATCCGTAAACTCATTGGATAAATCAATAAATCTAACTTGTTTCTCTTTGCAAAGCTGCTTCAACGCACGATTCAAAGACAATATTTCACTATTTTGATAAAATTCGCCAGGCAAATCTTGAACAGGTAAAATACTATTTACAAAAATCTCTGCTTCACTATTTTCAAAAATTTCTTCAATCACACGTTTATAATCTTCAATAATTTGCTTTTCAGCAATTCCCATTGATAAATCATTTGTACCAACTTGTATAAATATTTTAGTAGGATTATGACGTACTACTTCCTCGATTCTTGCCAAAACTCCCGAAGTAATATCGCCTGCAATTCCCCGATTTAAAATATTCTTTTGTTGTAATAACTCATTCCAGTTACAATATTCAATTTGACTATCGCCAATAAAGACAATAACATCTTCTTGTTTATTCATTTGTTCGTTCAAATTATTTTTCATTAAATAATGGTCAATCTGAAAATTCCGAACTTCTTCCTTGTATTTCGAAGTTGTTACGATATTACTAATTCCGATGTAAAACAATAATACAATATTAATGACAATTGATACAATCAGCCATTTTTTCATAATTTTAAATTTTCCAATAGTAGCAGCTTTAGCTGCCTTAAATCATATTTTTTTTTGTATAAAACAGCAGCTAAAACAGTCGTTACTAAACTACAAAAGCCTTGAATATTTGAATGCTTCAAGGCTTTTAATGATTTGACGTTTATTTTTTCTTATTGATACATTTTTAGTTTTAAAATCCCCAACTTACTCAAAAAATGTCCCATCGAAACTCTTAAAACCCCCAAACCATACTTTGTACTACGCTGAAAATTAATAGAACTCGCTTCTTCAAAATACTTTGTTGGACAAGTAACTTCACCGATTTTGTAGCCTTTATAGACGATTTGTGATAACATTTCATTGTCAAATACAAAATCGTCATCATTTTCATTAAAATTAATACCTTCCAAAACCTCACGATTAAATGCACGATAACCTGTATGATATTCTGACAATTTATGATTGATTAAAATATTTTGTGTCAATGTCAAAAAACGATTCGCAATATATTTATACATTGGCATTCCGCCTTTCAAAGCTCCGTTTCCTAAGATGCGAGAACCCAAAACAACATCATATAAGTCATTACCGATAATCGAAACCATTGCAGGAATCAATTTTGGTGTATATTGATAATCCGGATGCAACATAATCACAATATCGCCACCAAGTTCTAATGCTTTATTATATAAAGATTTTTGATTTCCACCATAACCTTTATTTGTATCATGCTGAATAATATGTTTGATATTTAGTCTTTTTCCGACTTCAACTGTTTCGTCTGGACTTGCATCATCACACAATATCACTTCATCAACCAAATCGAACGGAATTTCACGATACGTTTTTTCGAGTGTTTTTGCAGCTTTATAGGCGGGTAATACAACTACAACTTTCTTATTATTAAACATCTTTTTAGTGATTGGTAATCGGTGATTGGTGATTGATTTCGCTCACCATAATTTTCTTTGTTGAATTAATCTTGCGTTTGATAAGTTTTAATTATGATAAATCAATAACTTTGCTACCGCAAAAATATGAAAAAGATTTTTTGAAAGGTGATTATTGTGGTTGATAATTAGCACCAATCACCAATCACCAATCACCAATCACCAATCACCAATCACCAAATATGAAAATTCTTCAATTGTGTAAAAAATTTCCGTATCCATTGAAAGATGGTGAATCTGTTGCCGTCACTTTTTTGGCGAAAGCCTTGAATGAATTAGATTGTGAAGTGACGCTTTTGGCAATGAATACGACGAAACATTATATTAATATTGAAGAATTGCCCGAAAATTTTAATCATTATAAAGCGATTCATACCGTTGACATTGATAATCGTATCAATCCGTTCGATGCTTTAAAGGCTTTATTGACTGGCAAAAATTATTTTTTAAGTCGTTTTGAGTCAGAAGAATATGCTCAAAAAATTAGAGATTTATTAAAAGCAGAAGATTTTGACATTATTCAATTTGAAACTTTACAGACTTTGATTTACTTCCGAGATGATATTTTTAATCATAAAACAAACGAAAATCAACCAAAAGTCGTCCTACGTTCGCATAATGTTGAGCATGAAATCTGGGAACGAATCGTCAAAAACTCAAAATCTGGTTTCAAAAAATGGTATTTAAACCGACTTTTAAAACAGCTAAAACGATTTGAATTAGAAAAAAATAATCAAGTCGATAGTTTGGTAGCGATTACACAACGTGATATGAATTATTTTCAAAAATTGGGTTTTAATAAAATTGGTCATGTTACGCCGATTGGTTTAGAAACTTCGCATTATCAACCAAATCAGAACTGTTTTGAACAAAGACCAACAATGAGTTTCATCGGTTCTTTAGATTGGTTACCAAATCTTGAAGGTGTTGAATGGTTTTTGACGAAAGTCATGGTCAAATTACAAAATATCGAATTACACATCGCAGGACGAAATATGCCACAACATTTGTTAGAGTTAGCACTAAAAAATGTTCATATTCACGGAGAAGTAGAAAGTTCGGTTGATTTTATTAATCAACATTCAATAATGATTGTTCCTTTGTTTTCGGGAAGCGGAATGCGTGTGAAGATTTTGGAAGGTTTGGCGTTAGGTCGAGTGATTTTGACGACTTCGATTGGTGTTGAAGGTATTCACGCTGTTGACGGCAAACATTTGTTTATTGTAAATACGGTAGATGAGTTTATTGAAAAAATAAATTATTGCATTCAAAACCCTGAAAAACTAAAAGCAATTGGCGAAAGCGGAAAACGTTTTGTTAATGAACATTTCGATAATTTGAAGATTGCGGAACGATTGAAAGAA
Organism: Saprospiraceae bacterium; assembly: GCA_045106825.1. Classification (GTDB taxonomy): domain Bacteria; phylum Bacteroidota; class Bacteroidia; order Chitinophagales; family Saprospiraceae; genus CAWVWD01. The sequence continues at coordinate 8,690 of JBGCFH010000177.1, forward strand.
CATTATGAAAATTTGAACCCATCATCAATCCTTCTCCCGAATACTCGGGAGAAGAGTTAGGAAAGGGTTCAAAAAAGATAACTATGCAAAAAAATACTACACATATATATAATGATACAAAATCCAAATTAATGGTTTTGACAGCTCGATTTCCGTATCCTTTGGAGAAAGGTGATAAATTGAGGGTTTTTAATCATATCAAAGTATTGTCTAAAAAATTTGAAATCGTTTTGATTTCTTTGAGCGACAAATCAATTCATCCATCTGATTATGAGGAAGTTAAACAGTATTGTAGTCGTATTTATACCTTTCATCGCTCAAAATTAATGATTGCTAAAAATATCTTATTAGCATTTAAAAATGGTTTGCCGTTTCAAATTGGATATTTCTTTGATAAGGGAATTCAGTCAGAGATTCATAAAATTGTTAAAAAAGAAAAACCTAACCATATTTTTTGTCAATTGGTGCGTACAGCGGAGTTTGTTCGCCATTTGGATATTCCGAAAACGATTGATTATATGGATACGTTTTCTATTGGTGCAAAACGTTGGGCGGACAATTCGAGTGCGATTATTCAACCTGTTTTGCATCGTGAAGCAAAAAAGTTAGTAGCATATGAAAACGCTGTTTTTGATGATTTTGATTTTCATACGATTATTTCGGAACAAGACCGAGATTATCTACAAATGAAAGACAAGCACAAAGTCAAAATTGTTCCGAATGGTGTTGATATGACTTTCTTTCAGCCGATTCCAAAGGCACAAAAGAAATACGATATTGCATTTGTTGGAAATATGGGTTATGTGCCGAATGTCGAAGGTGCAAGGTACATTGTGGAAACACTTTTGCCAAAACTCAAAAAGCATTTTCCTACTATTAAAATCCTAATCGCAGGAGCAAGACCAACCGCTTTGGTACAAAGTTTTGCGAGCGAAAATGTAACTGTTACTGGTTGGATTGAAGATATTCGTGACGCTTATGCTTCCGCAAAAATATTTGTTGCACCGCTTTTTTTGGGTTCTGGTCAACAGAATAAAATATTGGAAGCAATGTCAATGAAGATTCCTTGTATAACAACAACTTTGGTAAATAATGCAATCGGTGCAAAATCTAATGAGGCCATTATTTTAGCCGATGACGAAAATGCTTTTGTTGAAAAAATCAAGTCGTTATTAAATAATCAAAATCAGATTGATAATATTAGTCAAAGAGGATTAGAATTTGTAAAAAATAATTATAGCTGGGAACATTATGTAAAGCCGTTGGAAGAATGTTTTTTGGTAAAATAGTCGGATAACAAATTTTATTATTTAACAACTATCTTTGCAATCGACTGTTAAAATTATATTTTATAATGCACTAACAATAATCTAAATAACAAAAGTTGAAAGTTGAAGTAAATGCTTCAATTCGCAACTACAAATTTTCAAAAAATTGGAATATCAATTAAATACAATCGAAGAAGCAATTGTTGATATTAAAGCTGGAAAAGTTATCATTGTGGTTGATGATGAAGATCGTGAAAACGAAGGCGATTTTATTTGTGCTGCTGAAACGATTACGCCTGAAATTATCAACTTCATGGCTACTCATGGTCGAGGTTTGATTTGTACACCTTTGACCGAAGAACGTTGTAATGAATTGGAACTAACCATGATGGTTTCTAACAACACCGCAATGCACGAAACTGGTTTTACTGTTTCAATTGATTATTTGAAAAAAGGTTGTAGCACAGGAATTTCTGCTTACGATAGAGCAACCGGAATCAAAGCGTTGATTGACCCCGAAACCAAAGCAAGTGATTTTGCTCGTCCTGGACATATCTTCCCGCTTCGTGCGAAAAAAGGTGGCGTTTTGCGTCGAACTGGTCACACCGAAGCAGCGATTGATTTGGCGATTTTAGCCGGTTTTTATCCAGCTGGTGTTCTGGTAGAAATTTTGAATGAAGACGGTACAATGGCTCGTCTACCTGATTTGGTAAAAATTGCAGCTAAATTCAATTTGAAAGTTATTTCAATCAAAGATTTGGTAAAATATAGAATGGAACACGAACGCTTAATTGAGCGTCAGGTTGCCGTCGAAATGCCAACAAAATACGGAGACTTTGAGCTTATTGCTTATACACAGACAACAACTGGCGAAGTGCATTTAGCATTAAAAAAAGGAGATTGGGCAAAAGATGAACCGATTTTGGTTCGTGTACATTCCTCTTGCGAAACCGGCGATATTTTAGGCTCGATGCGTTGTGATTGTGGCGATCAGCTACAAGAAGCGATGCAAAAAGTCGAAGCGGAAGGCAAAGGTTTAGTTTTATATATGCGCCAAGAAGGTCGTGGAATTGGTTTGTTAAATAAGCTAAAAGCCTACAAACTTCAAGAAGAAGGTTATGATACCGTTGAAGCGAATATCAAGTTAGGTTTCCAAATGGATCAACGAGATTATGGCGTTGGAGCTCAAATCCTGAATGATTTAGGGGTTTCTAAAATTCGATTGATGACAAACAATCCGAAAAAACGTATTGGTTTAATTGGTTATGGTTTAGAAATCGTTGAAAATGTTAGATTAGAAATTGAACCAAATTGTCATAATGAAAAGTATTTAGCTACAAAACGTGATAAAATGGGACACGAAATTTTGCAATAAATTTTGCAATAAATTTTGCATTCTAAAATGAATAAAGAGGTTATCTCAAAAGTCAAAATCTATTATGAATATTATTTATATTTATTTGTAATAAATTGAATTTAAGTCTACTAAAGTTTTAAACTTTAGTAGACTTGTTCTTTTTCTGACTTTTGATACAACTTTTTTTTTGAATAAAAAGACAGGTTCTCTGAAAATTTTGTGATTTTCGATGAAAATTGTAAAAAATAAAATCTGTTACAATCAAATACCTTCGTCAAAAAGTTTTTATTATTTCAATCATTCCATTTTGAATTTTGAATGTTTCCACAAAACAATTCAACGAACCAAAAGATATTATAATATTAGAATTTTCAGATAGTCTATTTCATTTGTTCGTGCATTCTGCCTGCCTCGAAATCTCGGTGGTGGCAAAAATTATCAACGAGTCAAATAATTCAATTTTCCATATCCAAAACAACAATAAAAAACGCCTTTCCGAGTATTATTCAGAAAGGCGTTTTTGTTTATTTGAATTATTAGATTTTACCTTTTTAGCAGCTTCTTCGTCAATCTCGTATCACCAATATCAACTACCAAAAAGTAAACACCTTTTGCTAACTCTGGTAAATCAAAACGGAAGTAAACGCTATTTGGCGTTAATACTCGATTAGCGACCAGTTTTCCAGTAACATCATACAAACTGAAATTCGTTTCTTCTATAATAGATGTATTAAATGCAATATCCAAATAATTAGTAAATGGTGAAGGATAAACATTTTGGAAATCTAAATCCGTATCAAATCTTTTTAAAATAATAATGTCGGAATAGAAAAATTCATCATTTTCTAAGACTACTTTTAGACGGAAATAGTACAAATTTTTCACTAAGTCAGCAGGACTGGAAACATAACTTGTCAAGTTAATTGTACTTCCTTGTGCTTGTGTTTGTCCGAAAGGAGTAAAGTCCTTTGCATTCTCAGAAATTTCTAACTCAAAATGACTACAACGATACTCGGGTTGTGTTGACCAAGTGATATCTGCACGATTACCATCTACAAACGCTCCTTCAAAACTTCTCAAAACGGTTTCTAATTCACCTTTAAATACATTAATTTGAAAATCATCAATTGCAACTCCTTTTTGACGACCTGTAGCATTAGACTTAAATGCGAATCGGAAAGCGACATCAGCAAAACCTTCTACTTCTTGCATATTGTAACTATATTTTTCCCATCCACCAGTAGCACCTGTGAATAAGGCTGAACCATTCTCAAAAGAAGCACCACCAGAAGTCAACTTAAAGTTGTACCAATTATCTCGTTTATCACCTAATACTTGCCAAGATTCCCCTCTATTCGTAGAGTATTCTACACGAAATCCATCCCAACCATATTGTGTATAATAGTTTGCCCAAAAACTTATTTCATAAATACCTGGTTCAGATAAATCATAATTTGGTGTATATAAATAAGATTCGGTATTGTGTTCGTACCAATCATCGTTCAAACCAGTTACCCAAGCATTGCTACCACTCTTCACACCTGCTTTACCTGCTATAGTAGAGTTCCCTTTTTCCCAGCTTGTCCCCGAAACGGTATAAACACCAAAATCTTCATCTGTACTTTCAAAATCTCCGCCATAAATATCAGCAGTTGAGGTATATGGAACTTCACGGTCTGGTAAGATTTTAATGTCTTTACTTTGACTTATACTACTATTTATTGTAAGGGTCGATGTATACGTTCCGATATTTTGATATTGATGAGTTGGTGAGAAATCAGTTGAAGTATTACCATCTCCAAAATCCCAACTATTATCACTTGCATTATATGAAGTATTTATAAATTTACGGTTTGTTTGCAAATAAGCAGCTTGTTCTACATCAAATCGAGCATTTGCAGGCGAACGAAAAGCTGTTGTAAATAAACCTCGTCCATGTGTCGCAGCAACGATTAAGTTATCTGATTCTCGATATTTTAACATATCGACACGTACAAGAGGCATTCCGTTATTATTAGGTAACCATTGTGTATTAGCACCATCCAAATTTTCAGTTCCCCATACACCAGCTTCGGTTGCTAATAAGACCTTATCTGCATCGGTTGGATCGAAGATTGCCCAATTTACTGGCATGTTTGGAAGGTTTCCTTCTACACTTTGCCATGATTGTCCGCCATCAAAAGATTCATAAACACTAATTATGTTATAATTACCCAAAGTCACAACCATATGATTTGGATTACCTTCTTCCTCAATGACAGAAGTGACTGTTCCAAAGTTGGTTACATTAATAAAAGAAGCCGATTTGTTTGTTCCTTCATGTGCATTGTCGATGATAGCAATCTGTCCAGCATTTAATCCAAGGTATAATCGATTTGGTGTATTAGCAGAAAGACCAACATATCCCATTCTTCCGGGTGTAAGATTATCAATTGATACATAAGTACCCAAATCAGCTAATACTTTTGGACTTGCACGATAATAATCGCCACCATTTCCAGCTAATGCATACAATATCGAACTATCACTATCATAAGTAGAAGGATTGATAAAGTAAGCACCAGGAACTATTACGCCTCCCAAAAAAGACTCTCCACCATTAGTTGAGAATAAGTAATTTCCATTTTGCCAAGATACAACCTGATATTGCGGATCGTTTTGATCTATATGACAGAAAGCTCCATCGTTCCCAAATGCTCTTGATGTATTAACTAAACCAAAACCATCAAAACGTTGTGTTCCATTATCTTGAGCACCAGCCAAGAAGTAATCTTCATATAAACCAGGATGAATCGCACAAGCATAAAATTGTGTAACATTATAGCGTTGATTTCTATTAATCCATTTCATGCCAGATGGAGGATTCGTTGCATTCCTACACGCATAAATTCCACCATCATTTCCTAAATATAGATTATCACTATTCAAATCATCATATACAATCGTATGTTGATCAACATGTATATTATCACTACCCGAGTTATTTGATGGAATCGACGACCAGTTTATTCCTCCATCAACACTTATTGCATTAGTCAAAACACCTGTTACAACACGATTTTCATTTTTTGGATCAACCTCAATGGTTAAATTATACCAAGCCTGATCATTGTACGTGAAAGTTGGTCCACTCATACTTGTCCAAGCTTGTCCTGCAGTTATAGATTTGTGCATTCCGATACTACCATTTGTACCCGTAGAAATAGAATAAATTACATTAGGATTAGATTCAGACACTGCCAACTCAATTCTTCTTCTTCCTAAAGGAAAATTATTTAAAATTTGCCAATCTCCTGCACCTCCAGCCGCTGCACCTGCAGATGAAACATATACTCTTGATGTACCACCATAACGATGACCAGAAGAAGCATACATTGTACCATCAGAAGCAATCTCTAAATCTGTAATATCATCACGAGTTGCACTTCCTCCTATACCGGAACCAATAACTTTTTGCCACGAATTTCCACCATCGGTACTACGCATCAAACCATTCAGTGTCGCTGCAAATAAATGACCTGAAAGTGGATGAACTTCTAAACGAATAGTGAAATAAAAAGTTGAATTATTGGTAGATTGTAGATAGGTCCAGTTTTCTCCGCCATCACTACTTTTCCAGATACCTTGTCCTCTAAACGAATTTGCACCAAAATACCCTTCGCCCGTACCAAAATACATTTCTTGTGGATTATTTGGGTTTTGTGTAATTGCACAAATTGTTAAATTTTGTAGATAATCATCAACAATTTCCCAGTTTGGTTCTGTTCCTGTAATGTCTTCTGATTTCCAAAGTCCACCTGAAACACCTGCAGACCAAACTGTTTTACGTTCTGGGTCATTCTTATCTATTAGAATAGCTCGTGTTCGACCACCAATTTGGTAAGGTCCACGTTCTAACCATTTGGCGGTTGCTAAATCACCGTTTCGAAGTTGTCCTTGAGCCTCTAAAGTTCTTGCATAATCGTAGACACGTAATAATTCATTACTGGGAACTTCGCCTGTTATCGGATCTTTGATGGCATTATAACGCTGCTCAAAGGCTTTTTCAATACGCATTAATTTATCCTCTTTATAATCAATGACTTCAAGGTTACTTTTTTGCGTTTTTTGCGTTTTTTGCGATTGAAAAATACCAAAACCAATTAACCCAACAACAAAGAAGGATAATAGAATGGAGTAAATTTGCTTCATAATTTTAGTGAGTTTAAATAATAAATAGTTAAATATTCTACTTTTCTAAGTAGTGGAATATATTGATTTAACGTTTTCTAACAGAAAATTATAATAATAGTTGCTCTATTTAGATTGATTCTATGCATTGTACAACTTTAACATTTTTTTTTACACTTAGAAAACCATATCTATCAATCTATAAAATGCAATTATCAATAATATTAACTCCAAATATAGTCATAAGCTCACTTAAAATGAGTTTATAATGATATTTAGAAACACCAACGTTTTTGAGCCGACAGTATTTGAATTTTTATTCATAAGTATCTTCTTAATTCAACCAGAACAAAACTGTTTACACAGTTAACGATTAAAAACGATACGTGTACTTGAATACTTTTTTCTTATTTTCCTTTAATGAAGCGGTTTGGAAGGAAGTTAAATATTATATCTGGAATATAGTTAACTTATCGTGCAAATATAAAACGAATTATTGAAAGAATAGTTGTAAAAAGCTGCTTTTCAACTTCGTTTGCTTGCATTTTGGATAATTAAAAAAAAAGGTGGAATTTGCAGAAAATTAAGATTATGATAAAAGATGTTAGTGAGATGAAGTCGATTTTAGTAAAAATACTAAAAACACACGAAAACGTTTTTAAAATCGTATCAGATACAACTGATAAATTTGAGGTTAACGGTACAAAACCTGCGATGCAAGGAAAGAAAAAAGTCGAAGGTCATTATTTTGCTACCTTGATGTCAAAACCTAAAGATGTTCGGTTTTATTTTTTTCCAGCTTACACACATGCTGACGAAATCAAACCATTGATGAATGAAATGGTGACTAAATTCTTAAAGGGAAAAAGTTGTTTTCATATTAAGAAAATGGATGAATCAATTCAAGAAAACCTCAAAGTTATTATTGACAAAGGTGTTGAATTGTATAAAAAAGATGGGCTTTTGTAATTGAGAATTGATAATTGACAATGAATAATTACATTTTCAATTTTCAATTCTCAATTCTCAATTAAATAAAATGTTTTCAGAAATATGGTATTTGTTGCGGAAAGATATTACGCTTGAGTTACGTCAAAAATATGCGATAAACGGAATATTATTGTATGTATTGTCAACGGTTTTTGTGGTGTATTTAGTTTTTGTTCAGCTTAATCCGAGAGTTTGGAATGCAATGTTTTGGATTATCATTCTATTTGCTTCCGTCAATGCAGTGACAAAAAGTTTTATGCAAGAAAGCGGTTATCGAGCATTATATTATTATTCGATTGCAAATCCGATTGCGGTTATTGTTTCCAAAATTATTTATAATACCTTGTTATTGGCGTTTATGACGTTGTTGACTTTCGGATTTATGAGTTTGGTTACAGGAAATCCAGTCAAGGATATGCAACTATTTTTAATAACAATGTTGTTAGGAAGTGTCGGTTTGGCGATTACGCTGACATTTATTTCTTCCATTGCCGTAAAGGCAAATAATAGTGCAACTTTAATGGCCATTTTGAGTTTTCCAGTTGTTATTCCTATTTTAATAACATTAATCAAACTTTCAGCAGTATCTTTGCGGCTGATTCAAGATACGAGTTACGGACAAGATATTTTGTCACTTTTGGCAATTGATTTAATCTTGATTTCGGTAGCTTTCATTCTATTTCCATTCGTTTGGAAAGACTAAAATTTGAGTATTATAAACCTGACTGGTTTTGAAAACTTGTCAGGTTTCAAGAAACCATAATGAATTAATTATGATTAAGAAACATTGGTGGAAAGGTTTATCGGTACTGATTTTATTGTATGTTTTTATTGTTGGAATGCGAACGCCTTTAGCACAAGGGATTTCGAGTTCTTATCCAATTAATATTAAGTCCGGTAAAATGGTAACCTTAGATGTAGAAGGTTACAATACATTTTATACAAAAGGCATCAATAATGCTTTTTTAAAGTTAGATTCGATTCATGCGATAAGTCCAAAACAAATCAAAATAATAGATGATAGAAATTTAAAAATCACATTTATTATTCCTAACGAGTTGCCATATAATGATTCAATTAGTGAAGCAACACTTGTCGTAAATAATACCTTAAAAGGTTATGCAATTTATCCTGATGCTGTTCAGATTCGTACGTCTAAAGAGGTTAATAAGTTGAACTCCGAAACTTGGAGTAATTCACCTAATTTTGAATTGACAGAAGTTGATGAATACGATTTTCCGTTTCGTAATATTTTGATGGAAACGATTCGTAATACTTACTTTCACGTTCCGTTGTGGTTTGCGATGATTTTTATATTTTTGGCTTCTATGATAAACAGTATCAAATATCTTCGTAATGATTTCGATATTCAATATGATATTAAATCAAAAGCCTTGATTGAAATTGGTGTTTTGTACGGAATTTTAGGAACGGTAACTGGCGGAATTTGGGCTCAATTCACTTGGGGCGCTTTTTGGAGTTTTGACATTAAGCAAAATATGACAGCGATTACCTTGTTAATTTATTTAGCATATTTTGTATTAAGAAGTTCGTTTGATGATGAGCAACAAAAGGCACGTTTATCAGCAATTTATAATATTTTTGCTTTCGCTTCAATCATTCCATTATTATTTATCATTCCGAGAATGTACGATAGTTTACATCCAGGAAATGGTGGAAATCCTGCTTTTGGAGGTGAAGATTTAGATAATACAATGCGAACAATTTTTTATCCTGCCATTATTGGTTTTACACTTTTAGGCTTTTGGATAGGAAATGTATTAACACGTATTAATAATATTAGACAGAAATTAATTGATAAAATGTGATTTTTATCATTTTTCAGTCTAATTTCTAAAGCAGAAACTTTTATATCGTTTGAATATTCCTTTAATTTGTCTTATAAAATAATTAATATGAATTTAATTAATTCAAAGAATAATATTTTAAAAAAAGCTGGTTTTCTTATTTTTGGTTTGATGTTAGTAGGTAATAATGTTTTTGGGCAATCAATGAATGATTTTGCTCGAAGCATGGGAAAAATGAATGTCGTTATTACAGTTATTGTAACAATTTTTGTCGGCATTATTATATTTCTTATTTATATGGAACGTCGTTTATCCAAATTAGAAAGACAAGTTGATATTGAATGATTGTCAGACTGCCAAATTGTTTGATTGTTATTTATTACACAAACAATTCAACAATAAGCCGATAAGCGATAACAGTTTAACAATATATATTTTATACTAAAAACTAATAAAAAATCGAATGAGTAATTAACGATTAACACTTAATAGTTAAGACTTAAAAACTTATTCAATTTCTTTTCACGACAAAAAAATGCTATGTCGCACAACAATGATTATAGCTTCTTCGAGAGTGTAGAACGCTATTTTGATAAAGCAGCACCGCACACTAATTTACCGAAAGGTTTGTTAGGTCAGATTAAAGCCTGTAATGCTATTTATCAAATGAACTTTCCTGTAAAAATCGGAAATGAGTATCAAGTAATTGAGGCTTATCGAGTACAACATTCACATCACAGACTTCCTACAAAAGGTGGTATTCGTTATGATATGATGGTAAATCAAGACGAAGTAATGGCATTAGCTGCGTTGATGACGTACAAATGTGCTATTGTGGATGTTCCTTTTGGTGGAGCAAAAGGTGGTGTAAAAATCAATCCTAAAACTCATAGTCCTCGTACTTTAGAAAAAATCACCCGTCGTTATGCTACGGAATTGATTCGTAAAAACTTCATCGGTCCTGGTATTGATGTTCCTGCACCAGATTATGGAACAGGTTCTCGTGAAATGTCTTGGATTGCAGATACTTATGCAACATTCAAGCATGGAGAATTAGATGCAGCTGCTTGTGTAACTGGAAAGCCTGTATCACAAAACGGTATTCAAGGTCGTACAGAAGCAACTGGTCGAGGTGTTTTCTATGGTTTAAGAATCGCTTGTTCATACAAAGATGATATGAAAGCCTTAGGATTGACGCAAGGTATCGAAGGTAAGACAATGGTTATTCAAGGTCTTGGAAACGTTGGTTATCACACAGCAAAAATCTCAATTAAAGAAGGTGGCGTAAAACTAATTGGTGTTTCGGAATACGAAGGTGGAATTTATAAAGAAGATGGAATCGAAATTGAAGCATTGATGAAACATCGTAAAGTAACAGGTTCTATTTTAGATTTCCCTGGTGCTACGAACTTAGAATCTCGTGAAGCCGCTTTAGAATTAGAATGTGATATTTTAGTTCCAGCTGCTTTAGAACGTCAGATTACAGCAGAAAATGCTCCTCGTATCAAAGCAAAAATCATTGCAGAAGCGGCAAATGGGCCTGTAACTCCTGCTGGAGAGGAAATCTTATTGGAGAAAAATGTAATGATTATTCCTGATATGTACATCAACGCTGGAGGTGTGACGGTTTCTTATTTTGAATGGTTGAAAAACTTGTCTCACATGCGTTTTGGTCGTATGGAAAAACGTTTCGATTCTAATTCTTATAATCAGTTAGTTACTTTGGTAGAGCAAATGACTGGTAAAAAGGTCAATAAAAGAGATCGTACCTTATTAACTAAAGGTGCAGACGAGATTGATTTGGTTCGCTCAGGTTTGGAAGAAACAATGATTACTGCTTATGAGCAGTTTCATGCTATCTGGAAACGTCGTAAAAATGTCAAAGATTTGCGTACAGCAGCCTTTGTAAATGCAATTCAAAAAATCGGAAGTGACTATATTTCTTTAGGTATTTTTCCTTAATGGACGAAAGTCATACAAAATATTATTTCACTACTTGGGGAAGCTTATGGCTTCCCCAAAATTTTATTTGTCAATTTGTTTTTTTACGTTACCTTTGCGTCAAATTAAACATTAATTTAATCTATCATAAAAGTAGGTTTTAACAAATTTTGTAATGATATTGTTTGTAAATCCCTTGTTTTTTAAAATATTTCATAAGTTTATCACGAATTAACTTGATAAATATTTTTTTTATCAATAGATTTGCAATCTTCATTATAAAAATAATAGAAATTAAGTAAGATTATTATACTGCTTTTTTTAATTTAAAAAAAGTAATACACAAAAAAGTTAGTTATTAAAAGTTATTTTGAATCTTACAAACAAATACTAAAGGAAATAAACGTAATCAAATGAACGGAGGAAACAACTCAGCACGACTTGATAGAACAGATCTACGAATTTTAAAAATTTTACAAGGTAATAGTAAAATCACGAATCTTGACCTTTCTAAAAAAATTGGTTTATCACCCGCACCAACTTTAGAACGTGTAAAAAAATTAGAACAATCAGGTATTATTCAATCTTATCATGCACAAGTAAATCCGAATTCAATCGGTTTGAGTGTAAAAACTTTTGTCTTAGTATCATTAGCTTGGCAAAAAGAAAATGCTTTGAATAACTTTTTAGATAAAGTGAAAAGTATTGATGAGATTGTTGAATGTTACATCATCACTGGTGAAGCAGACTTTTTGATGAAAATCGTTTGTAAAGACATTCCAACTTATGAGAAATTGTTATTCAAAACATTATCTCAAATCGAAGAAATCGAAAGATTAAAAACACTAATGACATTATCAACGGTAAAAGATTCTAAAATCTTACCTTACCGTTATGAGCGATAATTTATATGTTCTCAAATTTATGAAAATTACAAAAAGGTCGAATGTTAAAACATTCGACCTTTTCACCTAACGACTATCTTTCTCTGCTGTATTATTGAAGGTATAACAATTAAAAAAAATACTTGAAATTTATTCCCATTTTAAAATCATTACATTTTTTGTCGCTTTATCTACTTTAAACCGTTCATCACTTCGATAACCGATTATCCAAACAATTTCACCATCAGATTCCAAAATCCAAACTTTGTCTTTATCATGTTTTGAGAATTTTTGCTGTCGGAAAAATTCGCTGACTTTCTTGTGTTTACCTTTCATTCCAAAAGGTTGAAAAATATCACCTTCTTTCCATTTTCTGATTTTTAGTGGAAACTGTAATTTGTCAGCATCGAAATAAGCAATATTATTATCTCTTGAAAATTGTTTTGGTTGTTGATTTAAATAATTGATTATTAATTGTTTATCATTTATTTGAACGGTTTTGTCGTTTTCAGAAATTTCAAATATTTGATTATTATCAACTGAAATCTCTCCAACAATCAAATGTGTTCTATCCAAAACGGCTAAATGAGTTTTGGAGTAAAACAGTTTACCCGCAAAAGTATCTTTAGATTGTAGAATTTGATTCGTAACCGAGTTTGTAAAATTATACGGTTTCAATATTTCAAACAAAATACTTTTTGCAGCATTATTTTCACTAATTGTTTGAATATCAATATGCAATTCGTCATTAATTGTTTTACAAACCGTTTTTTTTATACTTTCAATTGCTTGAAAATACAAACTTTCGACTTCTCGAAAGCGGTTAATATTTTCTGCAAAAGTGTGTTCTAATTTAGGATTAATAGATTGAAAATTAGGCACGATTTGATGACGAATATAATTCCGAGTATATTTATCAGATTCGTTAGAATCATCAATACGAAAATCAATTTCTAATTGACCAACTTGATTTCTAATTTCCATTTTTGTTAAAAATAATAATGGTCGAATCAGTTGATTATTTCGAGGCAAAATCCCGTGTAAACCACGAATACCACAACCTTTCGTCAAATTAAACAAAACCGTTTCTACCGAATCATTTAAATGATGTGCTGTTGCCAAATAATGAAAATCGTTACTTTTTCGAGTATTTTCTAACCATTCATAACGCAAGTCTCGTGCAACAACTTGAATTGATTCTTTTCTTTCAATAGCAATTTTGTATGTATCGAACTGTTGTACAAAGTAAGAAACTCCAAGTGTTTTTGCTAAATGCTGAACAAAAACCTCATCACCATCAGACGCTTTTCCACGCAATTTGAAATTACAATGAGCCATACCAAACGGCTGCTGAACAGCTTTCAACAAATGGCATAACAACACCGAATCCATTCCACCCGAAACAGCAACTAAAACCCTTTCCGATGCTTGAACTTGACATTGTTTTACTAAATAATTTTTAAATTCTATATGAATTTTCAATTTTCAATTCTCCATTTTCAATTAAAAAAATTACGCCCATTCGGCGAGTTCCATCCAACGTTCTTCTTTTACTTCCAGATCCTTTTCGATTTCTTGAATCTCTTTAGACAATTCAACGATTTTGTCACTATCAAGCGACGTATCGCTAAACATTGCCGTAATTTCTTCTTTACGAGTTTCTAATTTTATTATTGCTTTTTCTAATTTTTTAAATTCTTGCTGTTCGCTATACGATAATTTTTGTTTTTCTTTCGTACGTTCTGGTTGTGTTTTGGTCGCTTCTTTTGCAGCTTTTTCGATTCGTTTAGCTTCCAGTTCTCGTTCTTTCTTATCTAATCTATATCGAGAATATGTACCATTAAAATCACGAACAACACCATTTCCTTCAAAAATAAATAAATGATCGACCAACTTATCTAAGAAATATCTATCATGCGAAACGATAATTAAACAACCTTCAAACTCCATTAAGAACTGCTCTAAAACATTGAGTGTCAATATATCTAAATCATTCGTCGGTTCATCTAAAATCAGAAAATTAGGATTTTGTAATAAAACAGTTAGCAAATACAAACGGCGACGTTCTCCACCACTAAGTTTTTCAACATGCATTCGATGTTGAGCTTTTGGAAAAAGGAAAAGCTCCAAAAATTGAGCAGCATACATTTTTGCACCATTTCCTAACTCAATAAAAGGAGCAATTTCATTAATCACATCAATGACCAATTGATTCTCCTTAAACTGTAGACCGTCTTGTTTGTAATGACCAAATTGAACAGTCAAGCCAAGTTTTATTTTTCCTTTATCAGGACGAATTTCATTTGTAATCAATCTCAAAAAAGTAGATTTTCCAGAACCATTATTTCCAACAATTCCGACTCTTTCCCCTTTTTGAAATTTATAATTAAAATTTTCGATTAGATTTTTATCGTCATAACCTTTACTAACATTATACAATTCGACAATCGTTTTCCCCAGACGAGTTTGTTTAATATTAAATGTAAAAGAATCTTCTTTGACCTTTTTAGATGCTTTTTTCTTCAAATCATCAAAAGCATCCAAACGAGCTTTGGCTTTCGTACCTCGACCTTGTGGCATTCTCCGAACCCATTCGAGTTCATCGGTCATCATTCGTTTTGCTTTATCCACCGTTCGGACTTCAATCTCTTTACGAAGTGCTTTTTGTTCTAAAAAATCTGTATAATTTCCTTTGTATTTAAAAATCTCACCTCGGTCTAATTCCAAAATTGTATTACAAACTCTATCCAAAAAATACCTATCGTGTGTCACCATAAAAATAGTCAAATTCGTAGATGATAAATATTTTTCTAACCATTCGACCATTTCTAAATCCAGATGATTCGTTGGTTCATCAAGAATAATAAACTCTGGTTCGTCGATGATTAATTTTGCTAAAGCCACCCGTTTTTGTTGTCCACCCGACATTGTTCCGAGTTCTTGAAATAAGTCATTGACTTGAAGTTTAAATAATATTTCTTTGATTTTTGATTCAAAATCCCAAGCAGAATACTTTTCCATTTGGCTTATCGCCAATTTCATTTTTGCTTCATTTTCAGGCTCTAACAAGGCATCTTCATAGTTTCTAACCGCTTGAACCATCGGATTCTCATCATTGTCCAAAACTGCTTCAATAACCGTTGTATTATCATCAAAATTCGGATCTTGATCCAAGAAACCAATTCGGATTCCTTTTGATATTAAAACTTTAGCTTGTTCGCCTTCTGCACCTTCAAGCCCAGCGATTACACGTAATAAAGTTGATTTTCCCGAGCCATTTCGAGCTACAAAAGCCACTTTCTGACCTTTATTAACCGAAAGAGAAATCTTTTCAAACAAAATCTTTTCACCGTAAGATTTTGATATATTTTCAAGTGTGAGGTAGTTCATTTATATATATATAAGGTCATAAATAATAGGTCATAAGTGAATATTTACTTATGCCCTATTACTTCTTAATTCAAGTTGCAAGTTACGAGTTGATACTCGAATAGTCCATCACTTCAAATAAACCATGATTTAAAATGAAAACAAGGCTAATTCGAGTTTTATTTGAACTCGTAACCCGCAAATCGGATTTCTTACTTCTTTTGCAAAGATTTTTGCAAAGATTTTTGCAAAGTATAGGTTAAACCTGTAAGTTATATAATTTATTACATGCTAATTTTATCCCTTTTATATCAGATTATCCTAATTGATAATAGCAAAACTAAATTTAATATTCAAAATATTAAAAAAAACAAGCATGGCATTAAAAAAAGACCTATCTTTGTGTCGACAATTTATTTTTATTATTTTTATTAATGCCAACTAATTACTTCAAAAAACTTCTTTCAATATTTAGCAAACTCACAAAACCATTATTATTATTAAGAACATCCTTCTCAAAAGTATTTCTTCTAAAATTCTGGATAAAAGTCTGTTTTCAAAAGTTGTGGTACAAATGTACTATTGTTGTTTTTTGAAAAACAATTAGTTGTAATTGAATTTTTAATTTATTATCATGCCGAAAGGAACAGTAAAATTTTTTAATGACTCAAAAGGATTTGGGTTCATTACACAGGAATCAGGTGGTGACATTTTTGTTCACGTAACAGGTCTTATGGATGATATCAGAGAAGGTGATGTTGTCGAATACGATGTAAAAGATGGAAAAAAAGGTCCTAATGCAGTTAATGTGCAACTTGTAGATTAATTGTTTAATCATAGACTTTAGTACCAAAAGGTGTTTGTATTTATACAAGCACCTTTTGTCGTTTTAAGTATAATCATCATAATCATTCATATAACTTCATTTCTTGTACTTAATTTTTTTTTAGTATTACCATTTTGATTATTAAATATATAATGTAAATTGCAGTTATACCGTAAATATTGTTACGCTGTTAAACAATTAAGTAAACCTACTTAAACTCTATCATTCAATAAATTACTACATAATGGCATTATTAAGAAAGGGAAGCCGAGGCACACAAGTCGCAGAACTACAAAAGTTATTAAACGAAAAAGGTTTTGATGCAGGTATTGCAGATGGAATTTTTGGGCGTGGAACAGAAAGTGCCGTGAAGGCGTTTCAAGCTGGTGCTGGTTTAGTAGCAGATGGTGTTGTTGGGAATATGACTTGGGAAGCCTTACGAGATAATCCTATCAAAACATATGAATTTGATTTAGAAATAGAATTAACAAAATATCCTTTAAACGATAATGAATATTATAAGGAAATCGTGACAAAGGATACGATTTATCTACATCATACCGCTGGAGGTGCAAGACCTGATTATGTTATTGATGGTTGGGAAAGAGACAAAACTCGTGGCGGAAATCCTTTACGAGTCGCTACAGCTTTTTTGATTGGTCGTAAGACAAATGGTGTGAAAGATTTTGATGGAGCAATTTATGTTCCTTTCAATCCAAAATATTGGGCGCATCACTTAGGTTTAAAACGTCCTCGTTATGCACCTTTTAACAACGCTCGACTAAATGCGAAATCAATCGGAATCGAAATTTGTAATTATGGACGCTTAGAAAGAGAAGACAATGGCCGATTTTATTTTGAAACGTCAAGTGGTAAAATCTATGTTCCTGATGAAGAAGTTTGCACGTTAGACAAACCATGGAGAGGAAGACGATATTTTCAAAAATATACAGAAAAACAGCTTACTGCTCTAAAAGAGTTGATTCTGGAGTTAGCTCGTAAGTTTGATATTCCGTTACCTGATTATGAATACAACGAATGTTATTTTGATTTAAAATTTGATGCGTTGAATGGTAAACCTGGACTTTGGACACACGTCAATGTTCGTGAAGACAAATGGGATTGTTTTCCACAACCTGAGCTAATTGATATGTTGAATAGTTTACATGGTGAACTGTACGGAACAAAAGATAATGATAATAGTAATGATGATAATAGTAATGATAGTAGTGATGATTTATTGGTAGACAATAGATTGTAAACAACTCTGAACTATTTTTAAAGAGGTTGGATCAAAAGTCAAAATTTATTGCAAATAATTTTTATTTGTAATCTATTGAATTTAAGTTTATTAAAGTTTAAAAACTTTAACAAACTTGTTTTTTATGGCTTTTGAGGCAACCTCTTGTTAATTTCACCAATCACCAAAATATGCAAATAAATCTCACAGACTTAGTAGAAGATGGAATTATCACGCAAGAAACGGCTGATAAAATTGCATTGTATTATACCAAAGAAGATAACTCAACTAACCGATTATTAGCCATATTTGGTGTGTTAGGAGCAACTTTGATTGGACTCGGAATCATTTTGATTATTGCACATAATTGGGATAATTTATCTCGAAGTTTCAAAACAATCATCGCATTTGTGCCACTTTTGATTGGTCAAATCTTGTGCGGATTTGCTATTCTGAAACAGAAAGAAAGTGTTGCTTGGATAGAAAGCACCGCTTCGTTTTTGGTTTTTGCAATCGGTGCGAGTATAGCGTTAGTCAGTCAAATTTATAACATTCCTGGTGATTTAGCTTCGTTTCTATTGACTTGGATTTTGTTATGTTTGCCGTTGATTTATGTTATGCAATCTTCGATGGTTTCGGTTTTGTGTATCGCAGGTATTACGTATTATGGAACGTTGGTAGGTTATGATTATCCGTCTCAAATACCGTTTTGGTACTGGTTGATGTTATTAGCGATTTTGCCACATTACTATTGGTTATACAAAAATCAACCAAAAAGTAATTTCATCGTATTTCATCATTGGTTATTACCGCTTTCGCTAACAATTATGTTAGGAACATTTGGGCTAAAACATGGCGAACTTTGGATGATTGTAGCGTATATGAGTTTATTTGGTTTCTTTTATAATATTGGTAATCTACCCTTTTTTCAAAAACAAAAAACTCGAAGTAATGGCTATGAACCGATAGCTTGGTTAGGCACAATGATAATGTTGTTAACCTTGAGTTTTCGATTTTTTTGGGATGAAATGAATTATGGCGATGACTTAGAAGTCATGTCTGCCGAGTTTATTGCTGCACTTGTTTTAACGATATTAGGAATTGTCACTTACTGGTATCAACAAAAGCAGTCAACTCAAATGACCAAACCGATGCAAGTTGTTTTTCTACTTTTCGCAATTATATTTTTAATTGGAATAATAACGCCTGTATCCGCTATATTAATCAATCTATTGATTTTAGGAATAGGCATAATGACCATCAATAATGGAGCAAAACAAGAACACTTTGGCATCTTAAACACTGGACTTTTAATTATTACGGCTTTAGTAACTTGTCGATTTTTTGATACCAATTTGAGTTTTGTTATACGAGGATTATTATTTGTAATGGTTGGTATTGGCTTCTTTGGAGCAAACTATTGGTTAATTCAAAAACGGAAAGCAAATGAAAATGACTAAGTATTTATTTCCAGCATTTATATTTGTCGTATTAATTCAGCTATACGTTCCTGCCAAAATGATTTGGGATAGTAACGCTGTCGTGACTTCAGGGACAACCTTCAAATTCAAAACACAGCCGATTGACCCAAATGATCCGTTTCGTGGAAAATACGTCGTTTTGAATTATGAAGCAGACAATATCACACTCGAAAACAGTGAAGATTTTGACTATGACGAACAAGTTTATGTTACTTTACAAACCGATGAATCAGGTTTTGCAGCCATCAAAACAGTAACGAAAACCAAACCTACAAACTCAACAGACTACGTCACAGCAATTGTAAATCAAAGCGTTGCAGAAAATAACGATAGCACAAAAATCTATATCTCCTACCCTTTCGACCGATTCTATATGGAAGAACACAAAGCGAAACCCGCCGAAGAAACATTAGCGGAAGCGAGAAGAGAAGAAGGCAAAACAGCTTACGCACTCATAAAAGTCAAAAATGGTCAAGCCGTAATCGAAGATGTAATGATTGATAATATTTCAGTAAAAGAAATGGTCGAATAAAAAATACGATTAAAACTCTTTTTTGTAGAAAATTCTCGCTACAACGAAATACATCTTCTGATAAGCAGTTTTTCCAATTTAAGACAAAAGACCTAACAGTTTTCAAAAAACTGTCAGGTCTTTATCTCAAAATAAAAATCTAAAATTTAAAGTCATGTTTCTCTGATATTAAGTACATTACCAAAAGTAATCACGTATTCTAACTCGTACTTTTTCCGTTCTACTTCATTAAAAAATATTCATGTAACTCGGCTATATTCACATTTTTTAAAATCGTAGAACAAAAAAATTATTTCGCTATAATACGT
>JBGCFH010000178.1:0-43845 GCA_045106825.1 Saprospiraceae bacterium
GGCACATAAGTATCAAAAGTGTTTTCACAAAAGTTATTTTATTTTCACTCTTTTGTGAATTCCTTTTGTGTCTTTTGTACCTTTTGTGGTTCAAATAATACAATTTTTACACGTTTAATTTTTTATAAGAAAGCCGTTTTAGATAATGGGTACTTATTTTAGGAGATTTGAGATTGATATTTGATAAATACTATTTTGAAAAGGTTACTAAACTTTCAAGTTTAATAACCTTTTTTCTCTTAACGAATATAAGAAAATTGAATGATCTTATAATCTAACATTTTTAAGACTTTCTGTAATAAAATCATATTTGTTATAACAAATTACTTAAATTTAATCTATTTTTGTTTTATATAATTATACTAATATTTTTCAACATTATTTTAATTTTTTTATTATGAAAAAAATATTTACTGTTCTAACAACAATGTTATTCCTTATATTTTCTAATAATGCGTTTAGCCAAACGATAGATATGGTTACAGTCAGTCCATCAATCTTGACGGATTGTTCAAATACATCAGTTGACGTTAATGCAACTCAATTATGTATGAACTACCTTTATAATGGTTCATCACATACAATTACTGGAAATACGATTACAGTGAGTTTAAATTGGCAAACTCAAAGTTTTATCTGTTTAGGTGCTTTAGTTTTTGTTTCAGAAAACGAGCAATTAGGACAAGTACCAGCAGGAACATATACTTTAGACGTTGTTACGCTTTTAGATGGTGTTATACAAAACACAAACAGCCAACAAATAAACATTACTCCTTGCTGTGTTGTATCAACCTCAATACCTCAACCTGTAAATGATATTTGTCTTGGAGAAGGTGCAACATTAACAGGAACGGCTACAAATGCGATAAGCTCTTATTGGTCTCAAAATGGTGTCGTGCTTTCATCTGCTGACACTTTAGCTGTACAACCGACAAGTCCTGGTGCTTATACTTACTACTATGTTGCTACAGATGGAAACTGTTCTGATAGTACAGCACATGTACTTCAGGTTAATGATTTTCCTCCGATTGATTTAGGCGTTGATACAGCGGTTTGTATTGGTCAATCTATTGTTTTGACTGCTACGGGCGGTGCTACTGGTGCTACTTACCTTTGGAGTTCAGGTACGACGGGAATCAATTATACTGTAAATACTCCTGGAACGTATTCGGTAGTTGTTTCAAATAACGGCTGTACAGGTAGTGATTCTGTTGTTGTTTCAAGTTTAAACACTCCAACTTTTAACTTAGGAAGTGATACGACACTTTGTGATGGTTCTACGATTACATTAGATGCTACAGCGGCTACAAGTGGCGTAACATATGCTTGGGCAGGAGGAAGTACAATGCCAATGCTTACCGTAAATACAGCAGGTAATTATCAAGTAACAGCAACAAATAGTTCAGGTTGTTCTTTTACAGATGATATTACGATTTCTTATGATGGTATTCCTATGCCGAATTTAGGAAATGATACAACATTATGTGCAGGTGCAAGTATAACACTTGACGGAAGCACAACTGTTTTTGGATTTATAAACTGGAATACAGGTGCATCTGATCCTTTTGTTACAGTAGATAGTGCAGGTACTTACACTATTACAGTTACAACTGATGGTGGTTGTGTAGGAACTGATGATATTGTTGTCGATTATTCATCTGTTAATGTTGATTTTGGTGGCGATACACTTGATCTTGTGAATGTTAATCCAATGACTTTAGATGCAGGAAATGCTGGTGGAACTTATCTTTGGAATACAGGCGAAACGACTCAAACAATTGATATTGATACCGAAGGAACTTATGATGTAACAGTTACGGATATGTTCGGTTGTGTAGCATCAAGTTCTGTAGTTATTGTTAATACAACAAGTACAACTGGTTTGATGAATGAAAACTTCAAAGTTTATCCAAATCCTGCCAATCAATATATTGTAGTAGAAGCAAAAGGTACGGAAGTGTCTATGGCTCGTATTATTAATATTACTGGTCAAGTTGTAGGAATGGTAAATGTTCAAAATCAAGAACAAATTTCTGTTGAACACTTATCAAATGGTGTTTATTTCTTACAATTTAGCAATCGTAATGGCGAAGTTGTTGGACAAACGAAGTTTGTAAAACAGTAGTTATACTATAAATTATAACGTAAGGGAATAGGTAACTTATTTGTTACCTGTTCCCTAAAGACCTGATGGATTTTAAAAATCTGTCAGGTCTTATTATTTAATAAGGCTCTTTGAAAAATCGGTGCAGGCAACATCAATCATTTCTATTCCTTCACTTTTAGCCAACCTTCACTCAATACATTTTTTCCTTTCGGAAAATGTCCATCTTGTGTTGCATTTTGAAAATCAGTTTGTTCGGGCTTTCCATGTTGTTGCCAAGAGATATTTTTAGTTGCATTTGTGGGTTTAACAAGTTGTAAATTATTTGGATCATTAATAATTGGGCCAACCCGAAAACTCACAGACATATTTTCAATAGCTGAACTTGTATATTTTGTTGGAATTTTTAACTCAAAAACAGGCAAAATTCCCGAAACAACGTGTACCAAACCATCTGTATTCATTAATAAAACAACTTCCAAAGGTGCATTAATATTGATTTTTTCTGCTTTTTTGGGTTTGATATAATCACTTAAATCTTTATCATTATTAGAATAAAAACAATTAAAATCATTCGATTTATAATAACCTAAAACACCATTTTCAGCCAAACTTTGTTCGCTTATTTGAATTGGAAATTTCAAGTTTTTCAATCGACTATCCGCAATTCCTTTTACATCTAAACGAATAGATGCACGAACTAAAGCTAACGGTTGACCAAACAGCATAGCGAACGAATCTGTATTAGTGCTTTTTAATGAATTTAACATCAAACCGTCATCAATCGAACGCATCAATGCGGACAACGCACTTGCACTATTCTTATACGTCAAAATTCCATTGACAAAATTATTTAATGATTGATTTGGAATTGCTTTTCCGTCATTTGGTAACCAACGGACTTCGCCTCGTTTTCCTCGTTTGAACGTAATCAACTCACCAATGTTTTTACCTTCTGGCGAAAATACTTCCAAACTTTTGTCCAAATAATCCGCCATAATCCAACCGATAATTGGATTATCATCCGCTGCAATCGAAAGTGATTTTCCAGTTTTATTTCCAATCAAATCAATTGTCAATCTTGAAGGTTGAACGATTCGAGGTGGCAAAACCATAATATTGAGTGCTTTCATTTCTTCATGGGCAAAACCTTCACCTTTCATAATTGGCGGAATTTTACCGTTGCGTTCGTCATACGGATAAATCGCTAAACCAAAATCGTCTGTAATTCTAATCGTTTTCGGAATTAAAGCACCTCCTCGAAGCGGAAAAGTCGCATTCGTATTCATTGGTAAACCTAACGTTTTGTTACCAACAGCATTTTTTAACGCTTGATTTTTTGCAGTAATTGGAACAATGTCATTAATATCCAAACCTAATAACATTTCATTAAAACCGCTCAGTTGTTGTGTAACAATATCAAATTTTCCAATAATATGAATGACATTTTCAATGATTGCTTTTTCGCTTTCATTTGTCAATGTCTTTTGAAAATCCTTGAGATTTTGCTCTAATACTTTTGACGTTTGCGAACTCAAAATACTTCTACCCGAAAGTGTAATTTTATTATCACCATCAAGTTCATCTTTATTGACATCAAACTGAAAATCAAATCCTTCAAATTTCCAATTATTGATTTTCAAATGACCATTTGGAAAATAGTCAACTTCCCAATCCAAAAACATTGGAGACCAAGTTGGTAAGGCTTTCGAGAATGCTCGAAGTGAAGGTTTTTTACCTGAAAATCCAGCCAATTCCATCAACCGTTCACTACTTAATTGTCGATGAATTTCATCGTTCCAAATCAGTGTTTGTTGCTTTTCTATACTTTCTATTGTGGTTTTTTCGCTATCGTTTTGACTTACAAATTGCTGATATAAAAATGATTTGAAATTCGGATTTAATAAAACTGTTTCCTTCAATAAATCTTGTATTTCATTTGGGATTTGCTCGACGTTCGATAGAGTAGTCCCGAGTATTCGGGATTCAAAATCAATAACTTGTTGTGTATAATATTCTTTTAAACTATTAATAATTTCATTAGAATTTCTAATTTTTAATACTTTATCAAAACCATATTTATCAGATACTTTGGCAGCATGAATCAAAACAACTGGCTCGTTTGCTTCCCAAAATTTCGGTCGCATTGTTTGCTTTAGAGTTGCTTTATTATCAAATGATTTTTTTATAATTTTATTTAACTCAGTTGATAATTTCTTACTTGTTTTTTTATTCTGAATAATTTCCTTATCCAGTAATTGAAAATCATTTAATAACGTATTATACTTTCTTCTGAAATAATTGTTATTATGTTTTTGATTGGATTTTATCCAAGTTTCGTATAATTCCGTTTGTTTTGTTGCTTTCGCAAATAATTGATTATCAATAGTTAATTGTAACTCATTTAATGTATTGAGTTTATGATAAGCTTTTGACTTTTTTAATTTTTTATCAAAATTATCCTGTGGTTCATTTGCTTGAATTGCCCAAATCGTTCCACCTTCTTCACCATTAAACCATGATTTATGTTTGGCTTTCGCCAGTGTAGGTAAACCGCCAGATTTATCAATTTGATCCAAAATATGATGCTCAAAAGCCGCTAAAAGTTGAGCAGTTTGTTCTGTTTCTTCAAATGTCAATTTTTGTGCTGTCATCATCTGCTTTTGCACCAAACGCACAATCGCATCAAAACTCGAATTTGCAATAATTATATCATTCTCCGTTTTGGGTTTTCCAGTTTTTGATAAGTAAGTATCTCCAGCTTTTCCATACCAGTTGACATCATAAATTGCTCCGTGACACAAAAATTCCTTTCCATTAAAATTTTCGGATTTTTCAAAATCTAAATCCTCTAAATTCGGGATTTCCTCTGAATTAGAATACCAACCAGTTACCAAATATGTCAAGACTTTTGGTTCATTTTCGAAGTCATGCAATTCATCAACAAAAGAAAAAACATTGTGATTATTTGGTGTATAATTTACAAAAGCAGCATTTCCAGCTCCAATTGCCGTTAAGAAAAGTTCATCAGCTTTATGTTCTTGAAAATCTTCCAAATTAACCACTTTTCCAATTGTCGCCGAAACTAATTCGCCATCTTTTTCATACAAATAATTCGAATTTTGTAACGAATCATCATTAATAAAATCACTCAAAACAACCCAAGATTTAGTTTTAATTTCGCCTTCGTCACTCTGCCAAATCCGATTTACCAGCCAACGATTCGGCACTTTCGGAAACTCGACTTCTTCTTGTTCCAACTGTTCGCCATGACACAAAAAATCTGGCAAAATCCATTGTAAATGAACACCAGTCGGAGCAGTTCCTGTACGATGCAACGGATTTGGGTTGGCTTTTTGATAAAGCATTGTCCATTCGTAATTGTCCGTATTTCTTGCCCAAAATTCTTTTTCGTTATTATTGATTATATCATCAACGACTAAAGCATCGGTTAGTATTGGAATTAGTAATTTCATTTATTGAAATTTGTAGTATTCAGACCTGACAGGTTTTTAAAACCTGTCAGGTCTTTTCGCATCACATTATCTAAATAACTTATTAAATATCAATTCTTTATCTGCTTCTTTCTCAACCCTAACTTCACGACTCATCAATAACTCAACTTCTTCATTCACTAACTCAAAAACCTTTGGGCTTTTCATCAATTGAATAACAAACTCCGAAGATGTCAATTGATTTCTATTCAATTGTTGAGCGATTGTTTGTTGTAAAGCGGAAATATTTAAAACCCGTTTTTCAGTATTTCTAAAATGTGAATCATCTAAAACAACGGTTTCTCCAGTGAATTTTCCGACTTCATTATCAAGTTGTCGAGTTGGAATTTCGTTGTTGACAATTGCTAAAACTCGACTTTCGCTCGGTGCTTTGATTTCGACTTTCATCGGAATAGTTTCAAACAATACGAATAGAATATTTGTCGCAAGACGTTCGATTCGTAAGGTTTTAATAGGTATTTTGTTGTGTTCAAAACCTGTGATTTCTAAACCTTTATAATTAGAAACAATAGAGGAACGAATGATTAAACCTGCGATTGTTCCTAATTGAATAGTAGAATCTGTTGCTAATTTTTTATTAGTTTCCGTTCGGATAATATCGTTCATCGCTTGTTGCAACAAAATATCTCGCTCCGAATGAATACCAATACTCAACGCACCATCTAACATCGCATTCGTCCAATTTTTATCTAAATAAAACAATCGTAAAGATTCGTTTGGCAATAGGTTTTCGTCTGCAATAAGATTGTTAAACGGAACATGATGCAGCAATACCAACTCCGCCAACCAGTTAATCATCGCTTCGGGAAATGGATTTTCTGATTTGATATAATTAGCTATCTCATTGGTCAGTTCGCCTTTTAGTAAATTGGTGAGTTCTTTTGTTGTCATGTTTTATTATGCTCTTTTATAATATTTTATCACTTACCAATTGACTGATTTCAGCAATTGGTAAATTATTATCTAATTTTAAAATTACGCCATTATTTGTAGAATTAAAAATCATTTCATGGTCGAATTTGTCACTAATGGTAACTACAAAATCTTCTATTTTTGAATAGGGAAAACTATGATACGTTTCCATTATTTCATTCATAAATTGTTTTCCTTGAAGGAAAATCATTCGCTTATTTGTTATCCAAAATTCTGCTTTATCTCCAAGTAAAACGATTTCGATAATT
Source organism: Saprospiraceae bacterium (assembly GCA_045106825.1). Lineage (GTDB taxonomy): Bacteria > Bacteroidota > Bacteroidia > Chitinophagales > Saprospiraceae > CAWVWD01. The sequence goes on from JBGCFH010000178.1 coordinate 6,801, forward strand.
TCCTTATTTGCTAATAAAAAATGAATATCGTTTTTATCTTTATCAATTGCAACTAATTGATTTACAGAAATGTAATGAGGCGTATATTTTTTTGCCATTATGCTAATATTTTGCTGTTTAGTAGGGAAAGAATTGATAATAAAATCAATCTAATTTTTATTCATTATTCAATAAATTCAACTACAATTTTCGCTAAAATCTCATAATTATTTCGTTCAATCGGATGGTAAAAATTATCAATGATTTTTAATTTAGCATTTGGTAAAACATTTGCAGCATTTTCGGATTCTTCGATAGTCACCATTTTATCTAACGAACCGATTCCAATCAAAACACGATGATTAATTTGTTTTAAATCGGCTGTTGTCAATCGTTCCTGATTAGCAATTTCAAGCATCATATTTGCCGTTTTTTGCATTAAAATTTTCCAGTCATTTGGTGAATGAACTGCTTTGAGTTGCTCTGCAAAATGTGGCACTTTTTGTTCAATAATTGTTGGGTTTAGCATTTTTACTTCTTTCTTCGCAGCCTCTTTTGTCCAGTTGAATTTTGTACCTAAAGTGATGATAGAATTGACCAAATTAGGATATTTTAAAGCTAAATTTAACGCAACATATCCGCCCATACTGTAACCAAAAAAATGTGTGTTTTTAAGTTGATTTTCTTTGATAAATTCAATGGTATTATTGGTAAACAAGTCAATAGAGAAATCAGTATTACAAGATTTTCCGCCGTGACCGTCAAAGTTTAAACTATAAACGTTGAATCTGTTTGATAATAATTTTTTGAGTTTTTTAACCTGAGTTTTACTTCCTAACGCTCCGTGAAGTAGAATGATATTTTGTTTCATTATTGTTTTATTGGTTAATTCATAAAGAGGAAAGATACAAAGTTTTTGCGTTTGTAAAAAGAATTTTGCACTCAATTCAATCGTTTATATTTGTTTATAATTACCTTTCAGAATCAAGAAATAGTTCTTAATAGATTCTGAAAAAGGACACCAAAAGATTAAAAAAATGCATCTTTATCGAAAGTCTTTTGTTACATAAATGAGCCAAAATTATAAAAAAACGAATATTAAAATTATGAAGCGATTATTTACAATCCTTTTATTTACAATAGTTTACACTTCCGTAAATGCTCAATTTGAAAAAGTTATACTGAAATATGGACAAGGTAAAACTCGATGGCTAATCGTTTGTACGAGTGATACCGCTGAAACTTGTGAGTTACTTACGTTCTTTCCAAATGGCAAAACGATGGGAAGAGCAAAAGTGATTTATCATGATACTCGAAACCGTTTTCGCCCAAATGGTGATGCAATTATTTATAATGCAAATGGTTCTATTCGTCAAAATTATGACCATGAAACGGGAACGTTACTGACATATTATCCGACAGGAGAATTGGAAGAAAAAATGATTACGCCAATAAATGGCGAAATTGAACGAGTTTATAAGTATTATAAAGATGGAACGGTTTGGGAAGAGGAAGAAGCTCGACATGAACCTGGACGACAAAGTTTAACGTATGCTCACAGCATCAATCGAAAAGATTTTATTTATGATAGTCAAGGGATTACGTATAACTATATGAAGACATTTCATAGTAATGGAAACTTAAAAACTTTTACTTTTATAGATCAAGATTCTAAAACATTTAGATATGTTTTTCAGTTTTTTTCACCAGATGGAATGATTGATACGTTGGCTTCAAATAGTGGAATGCGAAATTACAAAAAGATAAAAAATGGCAAACGTTATTATTATCACTCAAATGGACAATTACGAGAGGTTTCAGAATTTAAAAACAATAGAGTAGAAGGAGAACAGTTGCGTTGGGCGGCAAATGGTCAATTGGTTTGGAAAGCGAATTACATAAATAATTCTCGTCATGGTTTGTTTGAAACTTGGTGGGAGGATGGTTCACCAAAAGAGCGAAGTTATCAGCAAGGAAATTATAAAAATGGTTCAATTTTGCGTTGGCATCGGGATGGAAGAATTGTGGAGCAAGGAACGTATTTTGGCGGAAAAGCGATTGGAGTTACAACAATTTGGGATACTTTAGGTGGAATTCGAGCTCAACATTTTGGCTCAATCGAAGAAACTTACAATAATTCTTATTACAATAAACGCTACTTGAATGATAGAACGATTTGGATGAAAGGTGAAGGAAATTTTGTCAATGGATTGCGTGATGGTGAATGGAAATTTTACTTTCAAGAACGAGGTGAAGCGAGAGAACCGATTGATGGAATTTGTGCGATTTTGAGTTATAAAGATGGTTTAGTTCATGGAAAAATTCAGGTTTTTCATCCAAATGGACAAATATTATTAGATGCAAATTGTGAAAACGGCTGGTTAGAAGGTGATTATATTTCGTATCGTGATAACGGTTTTGTTATTAATAAAGGACAATTAAAAAAGCATAAAAAAGATGGAATTTGGACGTCTTATCATTATAAATCAAATCAAGTTTATCGAATTGTAAAATATGAAAATGGACGAGAAATCGCTACCTTAAAAGAGTATGATAACGATGGTTTTTTGAAAGTAGATTGGATTGATAATAAGGATTTACAACAGTATGAATTGTATAATTATTACAAAAGTGACGATAGTTTGTACGTCAAACACATTCAACCTTATGGTTGGAAAAACATGAATTATTATGAATATCGACATGGAACTTTGGTGAAATCTCGTGAAATTTCATTCGATAATCCGGATATAATGACGCAAACCGAATATCATCAAAATGGTCAACGAAAGTCATTGGGAACTTATATAAAAAATAAAACGCAAGGTGCATATTGGCAATGGCACGAAAACGGTAAACTGAAAATGGAATCTCATTATCAAAATGGAAGACGAGAAGGTTTGACATATAAATGGGACGAAGAAGGTTATATGACGGAAACTTCATTTAAAAATGGCGTTCAAAATATTCCTGATACACGAGAAGAACAATTATTGGAATGTTCGTGTAATAAACCGCCAAAGGAGATGAATTACCGATTTATGAATGCGATTTGGAGTTATGTAGATTATGAAAAAGTAAAAGCTCGAACACCTTATTATATGATTGACGAAAAGGTGTATCGTTATTTATATAATGGAAGTGCAAGGTATTCTGGTGAAACACTTTCGGGCGAAATTGCTGTTATAAAAGACTTTTATGTCAATGTTAACAATGGTTTAGGATTGAATTTTACGCCTTGTCGTCGAGGTATAAATCGGACGTTTTTAGATGTTTTTGCTCAATATAACAAAGGTGTCGATAAGATTACGGTGCAAATCAATAATTTTGATTTGAGTGTGGAGTTTCCTCAAAATATTTTGAGATTGTATGATGTCGAAGCTCAACGACCGTTGCGGACATCTATTCAAAAGTATCAAAAAAGTAGTGTTAGATTTGCTGTCGATCAGTTTGAATATACGGATAATGGCAGTTTGCCAACGATTACGATGAAAGAAGGTGGAACGACTTGTTATCAAATTTCGGAAATCGGAACAACGGGTTTTTTGTTGAATGGGAATAATCCAAAAATGGATTTTTCTCCGACTTCAACCGTTGAGTTACCTTGGTCACGACATCAAGCTGCGATTGGAAATAACTATCTATCATTCGATGAAAATCGACAGGAATTGTTGCCAAATACACGATATTTGAATGATTTTATTGGTGTTTATTTTCCAGATGGAAAAATTTATATTCCGTATAAAAGTGGACAATTGACGGCAAAAGCATCACATGTTTTGGTGAATGGAGTTGAGATTTATGGCAATATTGAATTGCCTTCTGATGTGAATGTGACGTTGAATGATTTGAAGGATTTTCCTGATTATATGGAAACAAAAGGTTTTGAAGTGTTGGAATATTCGATTGAAGATAAGGAGGTTTTACGGGTTTTTTGGAAGTATGTTGGGGAATAATACTCGTAGATTTTATAGATTTATACTGCTTTTCTAATAGAAAAATCGTTATGTATTTGCAGGACTAAAATTAAAAAGATGATAGCAAAATTACTGCAAAAAGCGAGTGAAAACCCGAAACAATTATTTTTAATTGATGCTTTGGGAGCAATGGTTACAGCGTTTTTGACTGGTGTTGTGTTGACTTATTTTGAAGCGTTTTTTGGAATGCCTACATCCGTCTTAATTCCGTTGGCGTTGATTGCTTGTGTGTTTGCTGTTTATTCGTCAATTTGTTATTTTAAACTTAACTTTGAACATGATAGTTGGCAAATATATTTGAAAATTATTGCGGTTGTTAATCAGTTATATTGTGGTGTGACGTTCGGTTTTGTGATGATATATTTTGAACAATTGACTACTTTCGGAATTGTGTATTTCATTGGTGAAATCTTGGTTGTAACGACTTTGGTTATGGTTGAAATAGCTGTTGCAAATTCTTTAGAAAACACAGATAAATAAAATTTGTGAGAAAAAATCATAAAAAATGAAATTAAGAACTACTCATAATTCTATTCGGATTAGAATACGAAAGTCAGAATTAAGAACACTTCAAGAACATGGAATTATTGAGGAAATTATTCGCTTTCCGAATCAAATTATATTTAAATTCGCTTTGAAGATTGAGCATAATTCCGAGGATTTGACGGCAATGTTAGAAGATAATTATTTACAAATTATTATTGCGAAAGCAAAAGCAAAACAATGGATAACGACAAATGAAGTCGGAATTGAAGCTAATATTGATTTACCAAATGAGGAACAATTACATCTTTTGGTAGAAAAGGATTTTCCGTGTTTGGATAGGGAAAATGAGGATAAATCTGATACTTTTTGGGAATTAGCTTCGGATAAACCTGATGCTTGTTGATAACAAAAATGAGGTTGGTTTAAAAATCGAAAAAATTACGAAATATATAATATTTTAATGTATATTTTATTGATTTTCAAAATATAAACCTATAAGGTTTCAAAAAACCTTATAGGTTTAATTATCCTAAAACAAAACTATTCTCTAATAACAATCGGCTCACTTCCTGTACAATCGACGATTCTTGAACCTTTTATTTTTCCGATTCCACCATCAATTACTAAATCCACAATATTTCCAAATTTTTCATGAATATCGAAAGGATCGGTGTAATAATCAAAAATGTCATCATCTGTATTTTTGACAGAAGAAGATAAAATTGGATTCCCTAATTCTTCGACTAAAGTCAACGCAATATTATTATCAGGAATACGAATTCCAACCGTTTTTTTACGGTTTTTAAATAATTTAGGAACAGTATTATTTGCTTTTAAAATATACGTATGAGCACCAGGCAACGTTGCCTTCATTTCTCTAAAAATAGAGTTATTAATCGGTTTAATGTAAGACGTAATCTGGCTAATATTACTACAGATAAACGATAAGTTAGTTTTATTCGGGTCGATTCCTTTGATACGACATATTTTTTCTATCGCTTTTTGATTATTAATATCACAACCAAATGCATAAACTGTATCGGTTGGATAAATAATCACGCCACCGTTTTGTAACGTTTCAATAACCTGTGCAATCTTACGCTTATCGGGATTTTCCGAATGAATGTTTAATAACATAAATTATGAGTTTTAATTCTATCTGAATAAATGTTAATAATCTATAACCACAATTATAAATAGAAATCTATTAATAAAGAAGGGAAAACTTAAAATAAGATTTTTCTAACATTTGATTTTTCTAATTTTTGATTATCACAATCGAATTAGATGTTTTAAAACCATATGGATTTCAGCTAAAACTGGCATAAATGACCATTTTTATTTAACCATTTTTCATGTTGTTTATAGTCAGGCATAATATCGGACACAATTTTCCAAAATTTTGGTGAGTGATTTAATTCTTTGAGATGTGCTAATTCGTGAACGATGACATAATCAATTGCTTTTTGAGTTGCAAAAAGTAACCGAGTTGAAAAATTTAAATTCCGTTTTGAAGAGCAACTTCCCCAGTTGGTTTGATTATTTTTGAAACGAATGTTATTAATTTTTTCTTGAAAATAAGTGTCGTTCCAGTAATCTACTCGTTTTTCAAATTCAAATAAACAATCTTTAGCGACAACTCTGCTGATTAACTGTCGAATGGATTTTTGTAGATGAGCAGAAATATCATTTTTATTAAGACTTAAATAAATTGTATTTTCTTTTAATTTTGCACCATGTGTTTTTCGATTAAGATATTGAATATCAAGCTGATAGGTTCTATTATAAACCTTAATAGAATCACCATGATTATAGGTTTTTCCTATTAATAAGTCTTTAGATTTTTCATTTTGTAATTGATCTTTTAACCAATTGTTGAACCAGTTATAGAAATGATTTTTACGTTCTTGATTCAAACCATTTGGCATACGAAGAATCGCACCGTTTTTATTCATTGATGCACGAATGTTCTTTCGAGGTTCTTCATATATCTTTACCAAAATAGGAATACCTTCAATTTCAATTGCCGTTTTTATTAATTTTTTCATAGCGTCATGTTTAACGATGGCTAACCAATGCTGTACGAATCGTAAAAATATACATGATTATTTGGTCAAGTTCCTCTTTGGTCAGTTTGTGCATTAATTGAGGATCTTGAACTGCCCATATTTCATATTGAATAAAGGCATTAATCATCTTATTATCAATCGTTTCTACCAATTTTGGAGCTAAAGGTTTTACCATATTTCGATACTTAATATCGACACTTTCAAAACTAATTAAGAAGTTTAACAAACATTCTTTTTCCTCCAATAAATCCAATTTAGTAGGAAAATCATTTTGCTTTGCTTTCACATAATTAGCATCAAATTCCCAAACGGCTTTACAGTTAGCGTAAGCTTTCCAAATTACATTTGGTGCAGTAATTCGAATTTTGTCTTTTTCAATTTTTTCAATTTTATAATTAAAATCAAATTGCCAAGAATCGTCATATTCGTACTTATCTAATAAGGCAATAGCTTTCATTTTTTTTTGTAAAATAGTATTATTTCGATTATATAAATGAGCTAAAGTAATAGTACGAGTCGCAACACCAAACTCTTTCAAACCAACTTGACAATCGGCTTTTATTGCTAAAGCTTCAAAGTCAAATTGATTGATTATTAGCACTTTATCTATATATTCAAATGCTGTTTTGTATTCTTTAGTCATTAAAAATAATTGACCAATACGACGCAATAACCAAATATTATTTTTATCAATATCTAATGCTTTTTGATAATGCTTTAAGGCTTTAGTCCACTTTTTTCTTTTATAAAACTTATTACCTTTTCGTAAAGCTTTTTGAAGTTTTCTCGAACCATTTAGGGTAGAAACAGAAGCCGAAAAAGTTGGTGTTTGTAACACTTCAAAAGTAGATTGATTTGTTCCTTCAATATTATAATATTCGATTGGTGAATAATTCATAATATCTTGAAACTCCTTTGGCGTATTGAGTTGTTGACCAATTAAACTGGAATAACTCACTATTCCAATTAATAAAACAAAAGCACTATTTATTAATAATTTCATCAAATATTTTTGAAAATGACTAATCACTAACTATTACTGATTAATCACTAAAATTTAATAATCAAAATCATCAGGTTCGGGCAAGATCCATTCGCTATGTGTAAAATAATGCCATTTAGCTTTTGCCATATCATATTCAGGATCAATAAAAGTGTGATATTTACCTTTATTCACTCGAATTTTTGAACGGGCATAAATCGAAATATCGGTCATTCCCTTTTTTGCATAATCTTTCTTAATCACTTGCACAAACTGCCACAACATATCTGGATGTATTGCCAAAGACGATGACTGTTTAGGTGTAACGTATTCTGTTGGTCTGACGAAGTGTTTTTCTCCAGTTTTATTATCAATAATACTGAAAGTAACACTACCAGACTTTGCTCTTAACATCATTCGCCAAGCATAACGATGTCCTTCCTCATTCCACATGACACTATCTGGATATAGATGATGACGAAGTGGCAAAATTAATTGCATCAAAAAATGAAGACTTAATACAATTAAAATAATTTTATTTCTTTGAGTTCTTTCCGAAAATCTTGTTTCTGGTAAAGGCACAGGATTAACCGCAGGTTTTGATTTAAAAAACGTTTTACGAATCTGTTCTGGTGGAAAAAATAAAATCAGTGTTCCAATCATCAAATACGGAAATGTTCCGACTTGAAAAACAACAGAATTAAACAAGTGAAAACCCAAGGAAGCAACAACGGCTAACCATCGAGTTGGTTTCCATAATAAAGCAGGAATGACTAATAAGTCAAATAAAATTCCACCTAAACCAACAAACTGATGCGTATGAAAGTATTGTAAATAAGGGCCAATAATCGGGTAATTAGCTTTTTGTTTAAACCAAATCTCCATCGGTTCGCCAGCAATCCAACCAGGATACATCTTAGCAATACTTGCAAAAGTGTATACAATTAATAACTGAACAACAAAAATTAAAACAGTCCAACGAGGTGTTGTCAATGATTTAATAGAAGGATTTCGTTTAGCATCGTAAGAAAAATAACGATTTGCAGGCAAGAAAACCAATATCCAACACAACATCATCAAGAGATAATAATGATTATTATAGTTTGTTTTTTGAGCAAAATAAATCATTGTCCAAGTAATTGCTGCACCAATTGCTGCAGTTCGATAATATGCACCAAGAGTGATAAAAATTCCACAAATACCAAAAATAGTGTAAATCACATACATTGGTTTTCCTGCGAAAATTTTCAACCATTCGAAGCCCATAAACGTAAACGTAAAATCTGGTTCAATAAAAGCTCGATAAGTCCAACCTGTTGCTATTCCTCCGAAAGCATCGGCTACAATCACCAACCCCAAAATAATACGCATCAATACTAATTGACTGTTGTCAATAGGTTGAAGCCAATAATTTCCTCGAAAAAGATTTTTTACAAAAGTCATCGTTGTAATTTGCTTGATTTCTGACAAAGATACAATTGGATTTGATACAAACTAAAAAAAGCTGACTCAACATATTGAATCAGCTTTTCTTTATATTTAAAAAATACTTGAATTATTTTCTAACAACACCTAATGGCATATTTCCATCATATTCTCCAATAATAATTGGTGTTTGGAATTTATTCGTGTAAAATCGTACATTATTATGAACATAATCAAATAACTCATCAATTGTTACAATTTGATCTTCATTCATATTCGCAGCACCTTTCAAACCTCTAATTAAGAAATGACTAAAAATTCCTTGACGCAAACCATTGCTTTCGATTGAAGTCTCTTCACCTTTAGAAGAAAGCATTAATACAAATCCACCCGCACTTTTGTTAAAAGCACTATAATAAGTATCAATGATTGTTTCATAATGATTACCTTTTGCTGCCATAAAACTACCAGAGTGACAAGCATCAGCGATTACAATTTTTGCTTTCGCATCACTTGATTCTAAAATATCTTTAATTTCTTGATGTTGAACAACTTGATCTTCTCCATCATAGTCATGTGGCAAGAATGAACCTTGTAATCCATGACCAGAGAAATAGAATATGATTACATCATTTTTAGAAGCTTTTTCTGCCACTGTTGATAATGTATTCAAAATATCATCTCTTTCAGCGGCTTCATCAATCAAAACTTTAATTTGATCATCAGGTAAAGCACCACCTTCAGGGCTTTGTAAAAAGGCATTTAAACGATAAGCATCATCATCCGTAAATTTTAAACTTCTCATATGATTGTAACGAGCGATGCCTACTAAAACAGCCCAAACTTTACCATTCGGATTGTGAATTTTTTCTGCTTCTTCATAATCCATCATGCGTTCGGGTTGAGCTTCTTCTTCACCCATATAAAAACCTCCAGACCAAAATCCTCTTACAATTTGTCCACTGCTATAGTACATTGTACCTTCACCTTGAAACTTATGAGCTTTCCAATTACCTGCATAAATATCACCATCTGCATAGTAGCAAACACCATAACCTTCTGCCATACCGTTTCCGAAATTACCTTCATAAATTGTATTATCCGGATAAATATAAGTACCTCTTCCACTCTCACAATTACCTGAAACACATCCTTTGTTACCGATACTACGAGTTGCTCCGATAAATGCTCCATCTAACCAAGCTCCTTCTTGTTTTTCTTCAATCGTGTATAATAGACCATTACCGTTACGAGTTTGAAATTTCCATTGACCAACGTATTTATCGCCATTTGGATAATAACAAATTGCGTAATTTGAAATTTGTCCTCCTTCAAATTTGCCAATTGCTTTGCGACCATCCGCAAAAAGATAAATACCAAAACCGTCTTTACAATCTCCGCTTACGCAATAGTTTTTTTCTTGAACAGGTTGTGCTAATTGATCATTTTCCCAATAACCTGTACTTCTTAATCGTTCATTTTGATAAATACGGCCTTCGCCGTTGCGTAAATTATTTTTCCATGAACCAACATATTTTGTTCCGTTAGTCAAGAACAAAACACCTTGACCATATCGTTTGCCATCTTCAAATTCGCCGATATAACGACTGCCATCAACATATTTAATAGCTCCATATCCATTAAGACAATCGCCTAACAGGCAATTTTGACCAAAACTAAAAAGGGGGATTAGGATGAATAGTAACGTGTAGAGGTAAATTTTATTCATAGTAATTTTCATTTGGTACGAAAGGTTCAATTAATCTTTTCGCCTGATTACAGTTGACTCAATAAAAGTAAGCAATTTTTTAGAACAACTATTAGTGACAACTCTAAAATCGCTGCATAAAAAGTGCCAATAAACCTTTTTTACTTAATTATGTTTTTTGATAAGTGAAAAATCACTTAAAAGGTTTAAGTAACTATTATTACTTTGATTTTTAATTGAGCATTTAAATATTTGATTATACAATAAAGCTAAAATAATTGGGTAGTTTCCAATTATTAGAATGAAAATTCTCAATATTGTATTTTTTACATCGACACTTTTGTGATGATTAAGTAAACCATTGTTTAATTGAAATAATTTTGAAATACGTTTTTGTTTTTAATAATAGATTTTTAATCTATTATGTGCTGAAGTAGTACGATTTTTACAAAGAACTATTAATTAATATTGATTAGTAGTTTATTATGAATACAAAAAAAACATATTTATTTTTTGATTAGTTTTATTTTTATGATTTTTGTGACAGTCATTCCGTTGTTATTTTTTGTTTCAAATCGTGTAAGAATCAAATAGTTTTTATAATCTTTCCTTACTTTCCACTTCGTTTTGTTGATATTTCCACCTTCATAAGTCGTCAAAAACAAATAACCATTCGTCATTTCCCATTCAATTTTTTTATTTCTGCCTTGATATCCTGTTTTATCATTAAAAAAATGATAACTATCTCTACTGTAAGCTTTATATCCATTTCTGTTGATTTCTACAATTCGCCAGTTGCCTTGTAAAAATTCGGATGACACAGCAGTTTCGCTTTCAGGATTATTATTTTCAACAATATTATTTTGAATAGATGTACTCGGTAGCGTGACTGTTTGAATAGACAAAACAGCCATGAATAATAATGTATTCATGTCGATAACGATTGTTTAATTTGTTTTCTATTGTTTTATTGGTAACGATTTAATAATTTAGACATATATTTGATTAATAATAGATAACAAATTACAATATGAAGTAATATGGTTTTTAAGTGTAAGTTTTTTACGAGGTTAAGTCGATATAGTTACTGGTTTTTATTAAAAAATGTAATTTAAATTTGGTTAATTGATTGTTGTAACAGTGTTTGTTTTTTTAATGGATTGATTAAACGCAATTTATATATTGTTATTTTGATAAATTGTATATAAAAATTTTAGGTTCTAAGTTCTACAATCTTGTCCCAAATCCTCGGAAGGAAGTGTTTCAATTTTGAAATTTGTCAAATCCACAATTCACAACTATGGTACTGGCTTTGCCAGATTAAGGTGTTAACCAGTAATTATTCCAATTACCATCTTCTAATTCAAACTTTGCTCTTTGATGTCCATTCCTACTTAGTTGTAACCAATCAATTTTTTGAATTTTCGTTGTAACAACACAGAAATTATCAGCATTATTGACAGACAAAAGGGGTTTAGAATTATTGATTTTCAACGAACCAGGCGATTGTTGGGTTAAATAGTCCGATTTTCCATAATCAGGTAGATTTTGCCAAATTTCATGAGTTATAGTTTCATTGTGTAGAATAGTAGCGACACCATATATTCTTAATTGAATTTGTTGTTTTGAGTGATAAAAGTGCCAAGATACTTTTGGGTTTAAACGAATTTCTTCAATTTTTGGTGTGCGAATATCTGTATACAGCCAAAGTTCAGCATTTGTTTGTTCGACTTTTCGTACGACAACCGTTCTCGGATTCGGGAACGGTTCACTTATAGTTACGAAAGTCCCGAATCGAAAAGGATGCTTTTTGTCACTTTTCCCTTTATGTAGTTCTTTCCAAATATTTTGGAATATTTCCTCTAAAGATTGCATTTATTTGAATTATTATATCAATTATGAATACGGTTCAAAATTCATTTATTACATTAGGCACTGAAAAACATTAGTTTAATAAATTGCTATTTCAGTGAAATGTTTAAAAAACGATTAAAATCATTAAAAAACAGTAAATAGCCAAAAGGTCACGTTCTTTTATTGATTTACAGCGTTTATCCAAATCGTTGTTTTTTCGTTTCTGTTGGCATAGAAAATGCGCTTTCCAATTATGACAGTGATTTTCTATTTTTTGTATTTAATTATTGAATTAACTCAAAAACAATGAGTTATAAATTGTTAAAAAGCATATTTTTGTTAAGTTTGCTTTTGAATACAAAAATTAGACATTGTCATAACACCAAATTTATTCATAATAAAAACTATTAAAAACTTATGAGAACTTCAACACTCAAATTGAGCATTTTGGCATTTATACTTTGCCTAAGTTTCTCTTCAAACGCTCAACAAACGTCGTATTATAATTACAATTATCCTTGGACATTCGGTATTAATGGCGGTTTAGCTTGGCAATATTCTGATGTCAATGGTGGAGCAGGTTATGGTTTAGGAATCGACTTAGCAAAACGCCTTGGCGGAAATGAAGGAAGCTGGTTTGCATTAGATGCAAGAGGTCGCTTATCGTTTCTTCGTCATTATGGACAAGGTTCTGAAAGATTTTATGATTTAAATAACTCGGATTTTTCGGCATTATCACCTTTTAGAGTTGACAATGGTGGCGTCGGATACGCATTTCATAATCACCAAACAACAATGGGTGAATTAGACTTAGAAGGCGTTATTACTTTAAATCGTTTAAGAGAACGTACCGGTTGGACTGTTCAGTTATTTGGTGGAATTGGTATCGGTTTGTATGATGTTACTACGGATTTAGATAACGGTTCTGGATTTTACGATTATAGTATAATTGACACAACACAATCACGCTCACGTTCCCAAATTAGACGAGATATTCGTGATTTAAGAAATCGTACTTATGAAGCGTCTGCAAGTGGTTTTGAAGATGGGATTAGAGGTACTATTATGCCTTCATTAGGTTTAGGCGTTGGCTATCAATTTACACCGAGATTCTCATTGGGATTAGAACATAAAGGAACTTGGACACAAGCTGACAACTTAGATGGTGTCATTGACCAAAGTTCAAATCGTCCTGATGATGTACATCATTATACGTCATTGTATATGCGTTGGACATTAGGTGAGAAAAAAGGCCGTGAACCAATTATTGATGTAACTGCTCCAAATCGTTCACCTTATACTACACAAGTTGCAACTGGTTCTATTCGTGCGAATATTAGAAATGTATCTCGTAGAAGTGGCGTAACGGTGAGATTAAATGGACAACGTATTGATTATTTTGATTTTAACACAGCGACCGAAGAGTTCTTTTTGACTGCTCCTTTGGTGCAAGGACAGAATACTGTGACAATTAATGCTCAAAATGATTATGGTTCAGATGAGGAAAGTGTGGTATTTATTTATGAATATCGTAATCCAAATCCAAATCCACGACCAAATCCGAATCCAAATCCAAATCCTACACCAGCACAAAATCCGCCAGTTGTAGAGATGACAAGTCCAAGAAATTGTCCGTTTACAACAAATAGTAATACCGTGCAGATTGAAGCAACGGTTAGGAATGTGAGTAATAAAAATGATGTTCAATTTACCGTTAATGGTAATAATATAAATGATTTTAGATTATCAAGAAATAAAGTAACGGCAACGGTTAATTTACAAAATGGAAATAATTACATAGAAATCACAGGTCGAAATGATAGAGGTCAAGTGAATGATAATTGTACTATTATTTACAATCAACCAGAATTACCTCGTATTACATTTTTGAGTCCGACTCGTTCGCCTTATACGGTTACAGAAGATGACTACTCTGTAAGAGCAAGAATTGAAAATGTTGATAACAATAAAAATATTGAACTTAGAGTAAATGGAAAATCAGAACCGTTTAGCTTTAAAAATGGAGAATTAGGAAGTTTAATTGACTTAAATGTAGGTGCAAATACAGTTGAAATTTCGGCTTATAATGATGCAGGAACTGATGAAGCAAGTACAATAATTGTTTTTGAAAAACAAAATCAACCTGCTCCAGCTCCTAATGTAAATATTACAAGTCCAAGTAAAAATCCACAGAATACGGATAATTCAACGATTTCGATTAAAGCGAATACGTCAAATGTTGATAATAAAGGACAAATTACATTTAAAGTAAATGGTAGTAACAAGGCATTTAACTTTAAAAATGGTCAAATCAATGCAACGGTTAATTTGGTTGAAGGTAATAATAGGGTTGACATACTTGTAAATACGAACGGCGGAAAAGCAAATGATTTTGTAAATATTATTTATAAGAAATCAACTCCGCCAGTGTCTAATCCGCCAAAAGTGACGATTAAGACACCAAATACGAATCCTTATACATCGAAGATAAGTTCGACATTGGTTACTGCAACGGTAACAGGTGTTACAAATAAGAGTGACATTCGGTTTGTAATAAATGGACAATCAATTTCTAAGTTTTCGTATAGTACAGGTTCTAACTTGTTGAAAGCAACTGTTAACCTAAAACAAGGAAGTAATACTTTTGAAATTATTGCAACGAATAATGGAGGAACAGATAAAGCAGATGGAACGGTTGTTTATAAACCAGAAACTAAAAAACAACCACCTGTTATTACAATGTTGAATCCAACCAATAATCCACATACAACAACTTCGGGAATAGTAAACTTGAAAGCAAAAGTACAATATATCAGCGGACGTAATGATGTTACGTTGAAAGTTGGTGGAGTTACGAATAATTCATTCTCGTACAAAAATGGTATTGTTGCACTTCAGTTAGATGTACCAAAAGCAGGAACAACGGTTGAAATCACTGCAACAAATGTAGATGGACAAGATAAAGAATCTGTAAAATTATTGTACAAAGGACAACCGACTGTTCAAAAGCCAGTTATAAAAATTACTCGTCCTGCGAAGTCACCTTATACATCAGTAAAACCTTCGTACAGAGTAGAAGCAACAGTGACTAATGTGACGGATAAGAATAATATAACTGTAAAAATTGGAAGTAAGTCAATTCGTAATTTTACTTATACAAACAATATTGTAAAAGTGTTATTAACGATTCCAAGTGGTGGAACAACGGTACAAATTACGGCAGAAAATACAGGAGGAAGTGATACTAAATCGGTTCGTTTGAACTATAACAAGCCAAAACAACCGCCAGTAATTACGATGATTACACCGAAAAAATCACCGTATACATCGACAACATCAATAATTACTTTGAAAGCGAAAATTCAATACATTCGTAGTAGAAATGATATTAGTGTAACGATTAATGGACAGAGTAATTCTGGATTTACATTCTCAGGTGAAACATTGACAATGCCAATGGATATTGCAAAGAATGGTTCTACTGTAGTGATTACAGCAACTAACGCTGATGGTCAAGATAAGGAAACGGTTGTTATTAATTATAATAAACCTGTTGTAAAACCTACGGTTAAATTTACAAATCCTTCACGTTCGCCATTTGTTGCTAAAGGACAAAATTTTACAGTTTATGCAACGGTTACTGGTGTTACAGCGAAGAATAATGTTACTGTAAAGGTTGATGGAAAAGGAATGACTAACTTCAAATATTCAGCAGGAAAAATAACGATTCCATTGAAGTTGAAAAATGGAAGTACAAGAGTTGATGTTACGGCAAACAATAATGATGGTAGCGATACAAAGTCAGTTGTTTTGAATTACACACAACCAAAACAACCGCCAGTAATTACGATGATTACACCGAAAAAATCACCGTATGTCGCTTCAAGTCCAATAATGACAATGAAGGCAAAAGTGCAGTATGTTAGTGGTAGAAATAATATTCAGGTTACAATTAATGGACAAAGTTATTCTGGATTTACATTCTCAGGTGAAACGTTTACAATGCCAATGGACATTGCAAAGAATGGTTCTACGGTAGTGATTACAGCAACTAACGCTGATGGTCAAGATAAGGAAACGGTGAAAGTAACTTATACGATACCAGTTCCAAAACCAACGGTTACAATACGTGTTCCAGAAAAAACAGTGGTGAATACGACTAATGCAACAGAAAAATTAACGGTTATAGCAACAAATACGACAAGCAAAAATCAAGTGAAGATTAAAGTGAATAACGTTAATTTTACGAATTTTGCTTACAATAATGGAATCGTAACAGCTAACTTACCAGTGAAAGTTGGTAAAAATACAGTATTGATTACGGTAGAGAATAGTGGTGGAAAAGCAAGTAAAACATTGACGATTAACCGCTCTAATGCTACTGTAAAACCATCACAAAATAACGTTGCCACGGCTAAACCAACTATTAATTATTTATCTCCAAAGAAAAATGGAGTAGTTATAACAAATAGCGACTTTGCAGTAAGAGCAAAAGTAACAGGTATTACAAGCAAAGCTAATGTAACTGTTAAAGTGAATGGTAAACTGGTTAAGAGCTTTACTTACAGTTCAAAAAAACAAATTGTACGAGTTAAAGATGGCTTAGTTAATGGAAAAAATACAATTATCATCGTTGCGAAAAACGCTAAAGGTGTTACAACAAAATCGACTACATTTACATTAAAAGCCACTGTAAGTAAAGAGCCGAGTGATAATTAGTAAGTGTATAACAAAACAATTGATAATAGAAAATAAGTATTTAATTGCTTAATTATCAATTTTAATACAACCGAGTATTTCATTTTATAATGAAGTACTCGGTTTTTTTAATTCAACAAACTATCAACAACTTGCAGATTTTATGGTTTTACTTTTTTTAATTGAAATATTAACAAATAACCAAACAAATGCAATACACAACACTTGGAACGACAGATATTAAAGTCAGTAAAATCTGTTTAGGTACAATGACTTTCGGTCGTCAGAATACAGAACAAGAAGGACATGAACAAATGGATTATGCACTTGATCATGAGGTAAATTTTTTTGATACTGCCGAAATGTACGCTGTTCCTGCCAGCAAAGCAACACAAGGTAAAACGGAAGAAATAATAGGAACTTGGTTTAAAAGTAGACAAAATAGAGATAAAGTTATCTTAGCAACCAAAGTGACTGGTCCTTCTGAAAACATGACGTATATCCGAAATCCACTTCAATTTGATAAAGCATCTATTAATGCTGCTATTGACGGAAGTCTGAAAAGATTACAAACAGATTATGTCGATTTATACCAATTGCATTGGCCAGAAAGACCTGTAAATTTATTTAGTATTCGAAGTTATCCTGCTGGACATGAAAACAAATGGGAAGATAATTTTGCAGAAGTTTTGACAACTTTAAAAGAATTAATTAATGCAGGAAAAATTCGGCATTTTGGTATTTCTAACGAAACACCTTGGGGAACAATGAGAATGTTACACTTAGCAGAAAAATACAATTTACCTCGTCCAATGAGTATTCAGAATCCGTATAGTTTATTGAATCGTACGTTTGAGTATGGCTTGTCAGAAATAGCAATGCGTGAGAAAGTTGGATTATTAGCGTATTCGCCATTAGGTTTTGGAATGTTAACAGGAAAGTATCATAAGGAAAACCCACCAACTGATGGACGAATCACGATGTTTAAAAATTACAAACGATATAGCAGCGAACAGTCAAGAATGGCAACAGCAAAATATATGGATATTGCAGAAAAATACAATATGTCCGTAACGCATTTAGCATTGGCTTTTATTAATACTCGATTGTTTACAACTGCCAATATCATTGGTGCTACTAAAATATCACAGCTAAAGGAAAATATTGAAAGCATTAATATTAAATTGTCAGAAGAAGCATTACAAGAAATCGAGGAAGTCCATAATACAATTCCTAATCCTGCACCATAATTGACTGATAATGGAAAATTGATAATTGTGTTTTGATTATCAATTTTCCATTTTTAAGCACCTCATCATAATTACATGATTACTTTTCGTGAGGTACTTAATTAAATCCATCAATCACAAATCAGTTCTATCGGTGGAGTTTGAATCTCGTTACTTAAATTTCCTGCTCTATCAATTATTTGAATTGTATACGTCAGTGTATCACGAGGTTCAGAATCCAAACAAAAAATCTCAGGAATCCTAACGGTCATTTCGCCGGATATTCCATTCGTTACACCTGCGTTAGGCAAGTCATCTACAGAATAAGACGCATCTACAACACCGATGCGAGAATCAATTAAGTGGACATTTTGATTTGTAGAATCAAAACTCCCGCCACCTAAATCTCCATCGCCATCTGTAAAACTGAAGGTAATATATAATGTATCTAATGCTCGATTAATATCCGGAGGTGAAGTTTGAGCTGTGACAGAAGTTCTTGACATTTCTACAAACTCAATAACTGGTTGAATTGGATAATCTGGTGGTTCTACACAACCATAAATTAATGTTATCGTTAATAATCCTAAAAAAAGTATTTGTTTCATAGTAATTAGTTAATTAGTGATTGGTTATTTTATTAATTAGTTGATTCCATTTTTTATAAAAACGATAGCCAATAAATCAATTTACATAAAACATAACGTCAAAAAATTAATTTCTACTGAAAAATCTAATTATTTTAATAGATTTTTTAGATTTTTTTTAATATTCTCAAGATTAGGATAGTAGTTTATGATAAAAAAGATTGAGACTTAAAAGTACAAAAAAACTGTTAAGAATATGAAAAAGTAATATCGAACGTTTCGTTCCAAAATCAAGTCAAAAACAACCTTGAAATAATCTATGGCAATACGAAATAAAATTGAAAGTAATTTTTTAATTCTATTAAAAACTTGATTATCAGTGATTTGTGTTTATAAGGTCTTTACTGTTTCTTAATGTCAAAAATAAATGAATTACACTTGAAACCATTTCAACTTTAAAGCGTTCTATTCGTGGTGTTTTTATAATAATAATAGTATTACTTTTATTGCAGTTTGCTAAACTAAATACAAAATATGGCTCAAAGTTTTGCGTCAGACGAAAAACTAACTCCTGTAAAAAGATTTTTTAGGATGTTAGCACCCGACAAAAAGGATATCATGTATATATACATATATTCTATTTTCAGTGGTTTGATTAATCTAACATTACCTGTTGGTATTCAAGCGATTATAGGTTTGATTTTAGCTGGTCAAGTCTCAACTTCTTGGGGCGTTTTGGCTGCCTTAGTAACAATTGGTGTTGCAGTTGTTGGTGGCTTAAAAATCATGCAGTTGATTATCTCGGAGAGTTTACAACAGCGCATTTTTACACGTTCTGCATTCGAGTTCGCTTATCGAATTCCTCGATTCAAAACCGAAGCAATATTCAAAACATATGCTCCAGAATTAGTCAATCGCTTTTTTGACACCTTGACTGTTCAAAAAGGTTTACCAAAAATTTTGATGGATTTATCAGCCGCAGCGTTGCAGATTCTTTTTGGTTTAATATTGATTTCGTTCTATAATTCGGCATTTTTAGCATTTGGCTTAGGATTGATTTTCATTCTTTTCCTAATCTTTTGGTTTACTGGGCAGCGAGGATTAGAAACGTCATTGAAAGAGTCTAAATATAAATATCAAGTTGCACATTGGCTGGAAGAAATTGCTCGTACAATGCATTCGTTTAAATTAGCTGGAACAAGTAAATTGCATTTAGAAAAAGTCAATGAACTCACAGAACGATATTTAGATGCTCGTAAAAAACACTTCCGAATCTTACTGTCGCAATTTATAAGTATTGCGAGTTTCAAAACTATCATCACTGGAGGTTTATTAATATTAGGAAGTATTTTAGTCATCAATGGCGAAATCAATATCGGACAGTTTGTTGCTGCCGAAATCGTTATTATTCAGATTATGAATGCTTCTGAAAAATTGATTCTAAGTATGGAAACGGTTTATGATACATTGACCGCTTTAGAAAAAATTGGTGCAATTACAGATATTCCTTTAGAAGAAGAAAAAGGGTTAGATTTTGCGGAAGTCAATCATGTCAATCAAGGTTTAAAAATCAAAGCGGCTAACTTGAGTTATGCTTTTGAAGGTGCTCATCAACCACTTTTGAAAAATTTGAATTTTGAAATACAAATGGGCGAAAAAGTTTGTATTGCTGGTTTCAATGGTTCTGGTAAATCTACTCTATTAAATATTATTGCAGGTTTATATGAAAACTTTAATGGAGCATTGACTTACAATGATATTCCTCGTGATAATCTGAATATCAATACTTTACGTTATCATGTTGGTAATTATTCTCCACAAGATGACCTGTTTGATGGAACATTGTTAGAAAACATAACAATGGGCGATAAAGAGGTAACATTACAAGATGTAACATGGGCGATTAATGCCGCAGGATTGCAAGATTATGTTAATCATCAACCAAAAGGTTATAATACAATCATCGAACCGACTGGCGGACAAATGTCACGAACAATTATTAAAAAAATCGTCTTGGCAAGAGGAGTTGTACATAAGCCGAGGTTGTTGGCGATGGAAGAGTTGTTAGCTAAATTTGAACGAAAAGAACGGGAAAACATCATTGACTTTTTAACAGATAAAAAACAAAAATGGACACTGGTTATTGTATCAAATGATCCAAACTTAGCAGCTAAATGTGACCGAGTTTTTGTATTGCAAGATGGTCAGATTATTAATGAAGGTAGTTACAATGATGTAAAAGTACATACCTGTTTTCAAAAAACTTTTTAAAATATTAGGTAGATTTTTCATTGATAGATACGAAGTATTTGTCAACGAAGCGTCTGTTAATTGGTTATAAAATGCTCAATATATCACATATAAGTATTATAGAAGATGTCGAAAAAGATGATTATTCGGCATTCCACAAAATTAAAAAACTTCGATTTAGCCGAATTACAGCGTATTGGCTAATTGGAATTTTGATTTTGTTTATTGTTTTTCTTTTTGTGCCTTGGACACAAAATATTCAATCGAAAGGCAAAGTAACAACATTAAGCCCCGAACATCGTCCGCAAACGATTCATTCTACGATAGCAGGACGAATTGAAAAATGGTACGTACAAGAAGGTCAATTTGTAAAAAAAGGTGATACAATTGTCTTCCTTTCGGAAACGAAAGCCGATTATTTTGATCCTAATTTGGTTGAAAATGCTGATTTGCAAGTTAAAGCAAAATCTGCTTCTATCGAGTCTTATGAACAAAAAGTACAAGCTGCGGATAATCAGATAAAAGCACTAAAAGAAGTTTTGGATCTAAAAAACAGACAGTTAACTAATAAAGTTCAACAATCTCGATTAAAAATCACTTCTGATAGTTTGGCTTACGAAGCCGCAACAACGGATTATAATATCGCTTCTAATCAGTTTAAGCGTTATGAAAAATTATTTGCGGATGAATTAATTTCGAGAACTGATTTTGAAAAACGTCAGCAAAAATTACAAGCGACAAAATCAAAAATGATTGGCTCAGAGAATAAGTTATTAACCAGTCGTAATCAATTATTGAATGCTCAAATTGAATTGAAATCAACTCGAAGTGATTATGAAAATAAGATTGCGAAAGCAACGTCAGATCGTTTTAGTTCTTTGTCAAGTCGTCTTGATGCAGAGGCAAGTACAAGTAAATTAGAAAGTCAATATAACAGTTATGAAGTGCGTTCACAGTTTTATTATATCACTGCACCACAAGATTGTTACATTGTGAAAGCCGTTGTGCCAGGTATCGGAGAAACAGTAAAAGAAGGCGGAAAAGTCGTCAAAATTATGCCTTCAGAATATCAAGTAGCGGTCGAAATGTATATTGCTCCGATGGATTATCCTTTGATAAATGTTGGACAAGAAGTGAACTTTATTTTTGATGGTTGGCCAGCATTTGCATTTTCAGGTTGGTCAGATTGGGCAATCGGAACATTCAGAGGCGAAATCGTTGCATTGGATAATGTAATTAGTGAGAATGATAAATATCGAGTTTTGGTTGTACCAAATGATCCTGATAAACCTTGGCCTGATGCACTTCGAGTCGGTTCAGGTGCGACAGCAATGGCATTGTTAAACGATGTTCCGCTTTGGTACGAACTATGGCGACAGTTGAACGGTTTTCCTCCAAACTTTTATGAAGAGGAAAGAATGTTTGAAGAAAAACCTAAAATGAAAGCTCCGATTAAGTCGGTGAAGTAGTTTTAGTGATTAGTGATTAGTTTTTAGTCTTTTGAAAATGAAGAAAGTGATAAAATTTAATTTGAGATTGAATACAACTGGAAATAGTTTGATATATAGATTTGGTGTTGTAGTAATATCAATATTCCAAACACTTTCATTGTTTGGGCAAGACAATACTTTTTCACAAACGGAATTATTTAATAGAATTAAGGAAAATCATCCTTTAATCGAACGTGCAAATTTGTTGGATAGAACAGCAACCGAAAATGTGAAAATAGCAAAAGCAGGTTTTGATCCGAATGTGTCATCTGATTGGGAAAGCAAACAATTTAGCGATAAGCAATATTATAATGTGTGGAAAAATCAAGTTAATTTACCGACTTGGTATGGTTTAGAAATTTCGGCTGGTTACGATGTTGCAGATGGAGAGTTTTTGAATCCTGAGAATTATTTACCTAAAGAAGGTGTTGGTTATTTAGGTGTTTCAGCAAATTTATTGCAAGGTTTAATCATAGATGAACGACGGACAAATCTACGATTAGCCAATATTGGTGTGAATGCTTTAGCGATACAAAAACAATTGATTATCAATGATTTATTATACAATTCTGGTAAAGCTTATTGGGATTGGGTTTTTGCTAACAATCAACTGTCAACGTATCAACGTGCATTAGATTTGGCACAACAACGATTCAATATTATTAAACAAAATTATCGAAATGGTGAAGCAGCAGGAATTGATACTTTAAAAGCAATTTTGCAAGTACAAACTCGTGAAATGGAATTGAATGACGCTGCGAATCAAGTTCAAAATGCAGCCGTTAAATTATCAGATTTCCTCTGGGAAAATGGTAATCCTCAACCGTTAAATAATGATTTTGTTGCACCCAAATTACGAGCATTACAGCCGATTATTCCAAATACAATTTTTAATTCAAGTCATCCTGAATTGCAAAAAGTTGAGCTTAAATTAACAAGTTTGCAAGTCGAAGAACGGATGAAACGGGAGAAATTAAAACCTAAATTAAAGTTGAAATATAACTTATTAGGTCAAGAGTTTGATATTATTCAAAATGGTCAAAATGATGGTGTTGTACTTGCTCAAAACTATAAAGCTGGTGTTCAGTTCGAGATGAATCCGATTTTGAGAAGTGAACGAGCGAATTTGGAATTGAATGAAATAAAGCAAGAACAAACTAATTTAGAATTATCAAATAAACGGCTAACATTACAAAACAAACTGAATGCTTATATCAATGATTATAACAATATTCAGCAGCAAATCGCTTTGACAAAATCTATGGTTAGCAATTATGAAGTATTATTAGCAGGTGAGATTGAAAAATTTACGGTTGGCGAAAGTGATTTGTTTATTGTAAATACTCGGGAAACACAATTGGTAGAAGCAGAAATTAAGCTGTTGAAATTGTTGGCAAAAGAACAGAAAATTTTATTATCGCTTCAATGGATAAATGGATTATTGAATTAGTTTTAATGATACATTCTTTTCTTTTAGAACGAGACAACATTAACAAAAAAGTCACCAAACAATTTATTGATTGGTGACTTTTTCAATTTTGACTAATATAAAATACCTACTTATAAATTGGTGTATTATAAATATGAATGGTCTCTTTTCCATTTTTGACAGATAACTTTATGTAATTTCCTGCTTTATTTGTGTAAACAACTTTTTCTTCTTTATGACTGCTTTCCTTCGTAATAATACGAACAGGCATCGCTAAATTTTTAATGATTTGACTTTTTTGAGGAACATCAACCATGTGTTGCTCTAATTGATTTACAAAATTATCTAAAACATTTTTGCTCTTTGATGAAAACTCTTGTAGAGATACAAAAGCACTCATTTTATTAAACGAGCCAGAAGCAGCAGATAAGCCAGAAGTAACACCAGTTGCGACAGCGACACCAGTTGCTGACAGAAAAAATCTTCTTTTCATAATATTATTTTTTGAGTTTCTCAATTAGTTTAGTAAAATTCCATTTTATATTAAAATTACAATATATATGATTAAGAAGTATTTCGCAATATATACCTTACATAATCACGCATAAATGATAATAAAAACTAATATTATGACTTTTATCGTAGATAAATATGACTATTTCAATTTTAATTCCACATAAACAGGTTGATGGTCTGAATATTTGAACTGCTGATTAATATTTCTAACTTTCTCTAATTGTAAATTTGGTGAAACCAAGAAAAAATCAATCAAAGTCGTAAAGGTTTCTCCATCTTTATAGACTTCCGTCAATTTACGATTTGTTGGTGTTGTTGTATCATAAACCCAAAGCCAATCTTGTGGTAAATAATCCATCGGAATACTTGTAGTTTCATAACCTTCTCCTTTTCCTGGTAAGAAAGTATCAAATTTGAAATTTGGAGGACATTGATTCCAGTCGCCACCAACGATTACATAATTTCCTTTTTCATATTCTGATAGCAAATAATTTTTCAAATAAACCATTTGTTGAGCTTTCAGTTTTCCACCTTTGTCATAAGCCGAATTGTGTGTATTGATTACCACTAATTCTTTACCATTCTGAACATCAAAGCGTTTTGCTAAAAAACATCGGTCTAACTGAAAAATACGAGTTGGCCAACCATAATTACCAGGAAACTGATAACGAGTCGCTTCTTTCGGTTGATATTTGGAGAAAGTTGCCAAACCTGCTTCAACTTTACCCATTGTATGCCAAAATTCCATCACAGGAAGCGGAACACGTTTGACATTATAATTCATCGCATAAGCACCCGAAAAATTCGATAGTTCTTCTTGAATTTCTTCAAATTGATTTACGCCATAACTGCGTTTTGCTTCAATATCGACCTCTTGTATTAAATAAAAATCCGATTTATTGATTTTGACAAACTCCTCTATTGCTGCTTGATTTTTTTCAAAATGTTCTTTTGGTGTTATAACAGGAACATCAGAAGTCAATGTACCTCCAGCATCATAAAAGAAAATAGACTCTTCACCCAAACCACCAAAACCAATATTCCAAGTGATTAAAGAAATTGTACTATCTGTAATGACTGTCTGATTAGCTTTTCCGATAATTTCCGAAGTGATTTTTTCTTCAGGTTGATAATCTGTCGCTGTTCCATGTAAAATAACGATAACAACATAAAGTAGGAATAATCCAACTACAACACCAACAAATTTTGATATATTTTTTACTATTTTCATGCTTTCTTATTTTGGAATACCTAATAGATACTGAACTTCTGCTGGACCACTTTTTACCTTAGCAATTTCCCATTCAAAAGTATCACCTTTTTCTAAATTATTTGTCATTTCTCGCATTTCGTCAAGAGAATATGTGCGAAGTACGGAAACTAATCCGTCCCACCAAACAAATAACGGAATAATCGGTGGTAAATAAGTTAACAAAAGCCGACCTAACTTAAATGGTCGAATCATAGGTGTCATTAATAAAACAAAAATAGGCGAAAAGAAAAACTGAATGAGTTGTTTTATACTACGTTCTTGTGCTTCAAAAATGGCTATCGGTTGTTTCGCATCAACGGCATTTTGCAAAATTTGCTGTGCATCATTTGGGCGAAAGTGATGAAATGATAAAAACATGGTGCGAAAACCTTTCATTTCTTTAGGTACTTCTAAAGCATTAACCGATTCTTTTTGGTACGAAAAATTACCATCAATTTGCTCAACATTATATTTGAAAGCATTGATATTTGGATAAAAATCACTAAAAATGACCTTCGTGTTAGGCAATGTTTCTTTTAGGTGTGTAGAAAGTTTTAACCATCCGCCGCCGCCGCCAGAAGCTAAATCTATAATTGTATTATTTTCAGTATTGGCAACTCCTTTTTTTAATACAGGTACAATTCCTTCATAGAAATCCATAGTATTTGTAACAAACTGCAAATAATCAGTCATGTAGTTCCGAAGAATCGTCGGAAACCAAGGTTTATCTTCAAACTCAAAAAGGTGAAATCTTCTCATACATCTGTATTTTTAAAAGCTATAATCCCCAAATTTTAATTTCTTTGTTGTAATCATTTCTTAAAAATCAACAAAGTTAAAGTTATTTTGAAAATGCCTATTATCTCATCCCGAATACTGGGGTTTAATAGCAAAGTGATCTGATAACTTTAATAGCATGTAAGATATTCAATTGTATTAATGTTATCACAAAATTTATTAACCTTTTTGTCGTGAACAAGTTAAGAAATAGATGTTATCTATGAGTTTCTATAATTGTGTAGTATTATTAACTAATTTTGATGTGAATTATAAATTATAAAATATATGAACTTTAAAAAACACTACTTATTAATTGTCGCTTTATTTTTTGTTGTTTTCGCAAATGCTCAATATGATTTAAATTCACCAAAAATCAGTGAGCGTTTGGCTGAAAAAATTATTCAAAATCCAGATCAAATAATAGATGTGGTGATTTTATTGGAAGATAAAGTAGATGCAGAAGCATTACGTAAGCAATTTGATGCTAATCTGACATCAATTGCTGTTCGTACAGAAACAACTATTCGATTATTAAAAGAAAAAGCGAATACGACACAACCAGACTTGATAAATACACTTTCTAATTTTGGCGTAAGCCAAGATAAAATTCAACGTTACTGGATTGTAAATATGCTAAAAGTAAAAATGCCATTGAATCAAATTTCAGCTTTGACAAGTTTAGATGAAATTGCGTATTTGGATATTCAAGGTGTTTTAGCGTTGGATGAATTTACGACTGAAAGTCGTGAGGATAGAGTAGAAGGTGTAGATGGAATTATGGCTGTAAATGGAATCGAACCTGGTTTAGCAGCTATAAATGCACCGAAAATGTGGGCTTTAGGATACACTGGATTCGGAACAAAGGCGTTGAGTATTGATACTGGAGTTGAGCCTACACATCCTGCTATCGCTAATCATTATCAAGGTTTATTTACGAATGATTCAGAATCATGGTTTGATTTTGGAAATAATTCCAACTCACCAAACGATTGTGACGGACACGGAACGCATACTGTCGGAACAATGCTTGGCTTGGATAGAAGTACGAATGATACAATCGGTGTCGCATTTGATGCAACATGGATGGGCGCACAAGCGATTTGTGGCTTTGGTTCTTCAGATAATGTAGCTTCACTACAATGGGCAATGGATCCAGATGGTAACTCAACAACGATTGATGATATGCCAACGGTGATTTGTAATTCTTGGTACGATCCATCAGCGAATAATTCGCAATGTGGTGGAATGTATCAAAATCTATTTGATGCGATTGAAGCTGTCGGAATTGCAGTTGTGTTTTCGGCAGGAAATGACGGCCCAGGTGCTTCAACGATTACCGCTCCAAAAAATGTCAATAATGATTTGGTGAGTGTGTTTTGTGTTGGCTCTTTAAATGCTAATAATGTAAACCTTCCGATTTCAGGTTTTTCAAGTCGTGGCCCTGCGACTTGTGGCGATACTGGTTCTTATTTGATAAAACCCGAAGTTTCTGCTCCAGGTCAAAATGTTCGTTCAGCAGATTTGAATGGAACGTATTCTTTAAAATCGGGAACTTCGATGGCTGCACCTCATGTTGCGGGGGCGATTTTGTTATTAAAACAAGCATTTCCAACATTGACAGGTCGTGATTTGAAATTAGCATTGTATTTTTCTGCCGTTGATTTAGGTGTTCAAGGTGAAGATAATGTCTATGGAATGGGAATGATTGATGTTTATGCCGCTTATCAATATTTGATTAATCAAGGAAATACGCCAGCAAATCCTTATACAAATAGAGATTTAGCTGCTGAAAATTTATTACTTCCAGAAGTTGTATGTGCTGCTAACTTAGTAATTGCACCAATAACTGAAATGATAAATTTAGGAACAGATACGATTTATAATGCCGTATTTCGTTACACATTGTCAACAGGTCTGACGGATACAATTCAATGGAATGGAATCGCTATAACTGGTGATACATTGTTTATTGAAGTAGATCCTATTTCATTGAATGAAGGTCAGTATAGTTTTGAAATAGAAGTGGAGTTGATAAATGGTCAACTTGATGAACGTATTGTCAATAACAAACAATCTCAATCATTTTTATTAACCACTTTAGATAATGTCGTCACACAAAACTCAATAGCTTGTCAAGGTGCAGATGTTTTATTATATGCTTCACATCCTTCTACAGCTGGAGAGATTCGTTGGTATGAAGAGGAGGACGATGTTATGCATATCGCTAATGGCAATAGTTTGACTGTTCTTGATGTACAAAATGATGTGACTTATTTTGCAGATTTTGTAGAAAATACAAATGTTGGTATGAGCGATAACTCAATTGGAGCAGGTTTTGAATCTAATAGTTTAGATAATTATTTGGAATTTGATTGTTTCAGATCGTTTATACTAAAAACAGTCAAAGTATATACGAATACGATAGGTGGTAGAAAAATAGTTTTGACAGATCAATTTGGTAATATAATCGCTCAAAAACTATTTAGTATTCCTCAAGTTGGAGAAAATATAATTACATTAAATTGGCAAATTACAGAAGGGACGAATTATAGATTAAGTGCTGAAATAAGAGCAGAATATTACATGAATTCAAATAGTGCAAATTATCCTTACACGATTCAAAATATCGTAAGTATTAGAAGGTCTAATTTCGGACTAAATGCTTATCCTTTTTTCTATGACTGGGAAATTGAATATGGAAATCCTTGTGGTCGAGTTCCTGCTACAGCGTTAGTTGGTACAGGAACAATGGATGCTAATTTTTCTTCATCTATAGATTCTATTGATTTACAAACTACAAATGGTCAAGTCGCATTTATAGATAGTTCACAAAATGTTGCTTCATGGTTTTGGGATTTTGGAGATGGAAATACTTCAACGATTCAAAATCCAACACATACATACACACAACCAGGTGAGTATCAAGTTTATCTAACGGCAACGAATAGTACAGGTTGTAGTGATACGAAAATGCAAATCATGAAAGTTGTGAATTTTCCGGTGACAACAACACCTATTGATGTATTGAATGAAAATATTCGAGTATATCCAAATCCAACAAATGATGTTTTAAATGTTGCTTTTACAAATGATTTTCAACATTACAATTTAACATTAGTCAATGCAGTCGGACAAGTTGTATGGATAGAAAATAATATTTCGACAGACCAATTTCAGTTAAGTGTATCAGATTATCCAAAAGGTATTTATTTTTTACAAATAGAAGTTGATAATCAGCGAGTTGTACGTAAGATTGTTAAATTTTAATTGAAGTGTTATATTGTCCAATGAGGTTGTGTTAAAAGAATTTTTAATACAACCTCATTTTTTATAAATTACATGAATAAATAAAAACGCTTCGTTAAATTTATATAATCTTCGGTATAATCATGTCTTTTAGGAGAATTTTGTATTAATAAATTATTTTCCTCATATAATTTTTTCTTTCGTGAAAATTCCATTAATAAACGCTCAACTGGTTTAAAGTCACGACCTTTGACCATTACTTTTTTTGTACAGTACAGTTGTTTGGCTTTCGCTTGTCCCGAAACCTCGGTGACTAAATGATAGAATTGTTCACCTTCAGTATAAGGTAAGACCAGACAAAACTTTCCATCGTTCGTTAATAATTGCTTAACAGCATTTAGTAATTCGTTGAAAGACAAACTATCGGTATGGCGAACTTGATTTTTTTGAGCTTTATCTGACTTTGTACTATTAATGAAATAAGGTGGATTCGAAATGATAAAATCGTATTTATTGGCTGTGTTTTTACTGAAATCTTGAATTGAATTATGAAAAATATTTAAACGATTCGACCATTTAGAAATTTCAAAATTATGCTTTGCCTCTTCGTAAGCATTATTATCAATTTCCACCGCATCAATCAACGCTTCCGCATTGCGTTGTGCCATCATTAAAGCGATTAAACCAGTTCCTGTTCCAATATCTAAAATGCGTTTCGCATCATTGACATCAGCCCAAGCTCCTAACAAAACACCGTCCGTTCCGACTTTCATAGCAGATTGTTGTTGATGTATTTCGAATTGTTTAAACCGAAAAGGTTGGTATTTTTTCATACTGCAAAATTAGAAATATAGCAACAGAATCATAAAAGAATTTAATAAATTCATGATTTTACGGACGTTAAATAAATCATTTCATAAGTTTGTCCAAATTGTTAATTTTATAACAACAAATCAACTATAAATCTGTTAAAAAACCATGACTTTCAAAAAAAAATGAAAGTTTTGTATTAACTAATCACTCAATAAATTCACATATAAATAAGTAAAGTGCAACGATAGTTTTTTAATAAAAACGCTGTGTCAAAGCAACTTTGCGTTCGATAGATTATGATAACAAAATACAGAAATTTAATAATTGGTGTTTTTGCGGCTTTAGCATTAGGAAGTGTAGTATCACTATTTTTCTTAAAATTCTCTTTTAATTTTGAAGATTTTTTTCCTCAAGGTGATCCTGATTTAGAATTTTTTGAACGCTTCAAAGATAAATTTGAAGCGGATGATAATTTTTTGTTGATTGCGGTTGAGAATGAAGAAGGCGTTTTTGAAAAAGACTTTTTAGAGAAGTTTGATAGTTTAGGTAAATTAGTAAAGCCATTACAACAAATCGTTGATGTTCAATCTATTACAACGATAAAATATCCAATAATAACTCCGTTGTTTACGACACAAGTCGATGCTGTTCATATTGATGACCCGAGTCGATATGAAGAGGATAAAAAGCGACTATTAGAAGATGAACGATTTGTAGGGAATTTGATTTCGGAAGATGCAACGGCTGTTGTGTTGTATGCCAAAACAACGGATAAAATGTTTCAAAGTGACGCAGAAAACCTAATGGATTCCGTTCGTTTATTAGTAAATAGTTTTGGATTTGATAACCAACATTATTTAGGTCGTTCTAATTTTCAAAAAGAATTAGTGAGTATGCAAAAACGAGAAATCATTGTTTCTGCTGCAATTTCTAATGTATTGGTCGTCATTATCTTATTCCTAATTTTTAGAACATTTTGGGGAACAGTGATTTCGATGGGTTCAGTTGTTTTAGGTTTATTATTGTTCATGGGATTTTTGGGTGCAACAGGTCGAGAACTCAATGCAATGGCAGCTTTATATCCTGTGTTGATGGTCATTGTCGGAACGTCGGATGTCATACATATTCTCTCCAAATATATTGATGAACTTAAAAAAGGTAAGGAAAAAGAAGATGCAATTTGGATTGCTATCAAGGAAATAGGTTTGGCAACTTTATTGACTTCAATTACGACTGCTATTGGTTTTGCATCTTTGGTTTCTTCTAAGATTTATCCGATTCGGGACTTTGGTATCAATGCTGCTTTCGGTGTCATCATCGCCTACATTACAGTTGTGTTTTTTACGACAGCCGTTGTGTCTAAGTTCGATGTAGAACAAATTATTAAATTAGGAAAAGGCGAATCATTTTGGACAAATTGGATGGCTTGGTTTAATAAATACACGAAAAAAAATCATCGAAAAATCATCGTTGGTGGACTTGTTACGATTGCAATTTGTGTTTTAGGTATTAGTATGATTACGACAAATTATCGTATTGAAAACAATTTGCCAAAAGGTGGAGAAATTACAAAAGATTTTTTATTTTTTGAAAAGAATTTTGTCGGTTTTCGACCTTTTGAAATGGCAATTTTTGTAAAAGGTGATTATAAAGCAGATGATTATGAAGTCGTTCAAGAGATTGTGAAAATCGAAAATCACTTAAAGGAATATCCAGAGATTCAACGTATCAATTCGATTACAACAATTTATAAAAGTATCAATAAGGCAACAAAAGCAAATCGACAAACAGCTTACGAAATGCCTGAATCGAGAGCAAAATTTGAACAGTATAAACGCAAATATGTCGAAAAATTACCTGATGATGCGATTAATGTTTTAATTAGTAAAGATCAAAAAAATACTCGAATTTCAGGACGGATTTTAGATGTTGGAGCAGATAATGTTCGAGAAATTACTGAAAATATTGACATTTGGGCTGCCGCAAATTTAGATACTTCGATTATCGAAATGAAACAAACAGGCACAAGTTTAGTGGTTGATAAAAATGCTCAATACGTTCGTAATAGTATTCTTTGGGGATTAGGTTTTGCAATGTTGATTGTGAGTGGCTTGATGGTTTTATTATTTCAAAATCTAAAAATGTTGATTATTTCTATTATTCCTAATTTGATTCCTTTACTAATTGCAGGTGCTGTTTTAGGTTTTGGTGGAGTAGAGTTGGAGGCAGGAATTTCTATTGTTTTTGCGATTATTTTTGGAATTGCAGTTGATGATACGATTCACTTTTTGAGTAAATTCAAATTGGCTCGGAATAAGGGAATGAATGTCGATGATGCGATTGAAATTACGTTTTTGGAAACAGGAAAAGCGATTTGTTTAACGACGGTTATTCTCTTCTTTGGTTTTATGATTTTACTATTCTCTGTTCATCCGCCAAGTATTGTTGTCGGTACTTTGATTAGTGTCACCTTATTTAGTGCATTGTTCGGCGATTTATTTTTTATTCCAGTATTGATTCGGATGTTCATTAAAGATTAAAAAACAAGTATTTGCATCGAATTATGTTGTATTCATAAATGGTTCTTTGATTTTTTTGGTTCAGTGACAATTTTGCTGGGAGCGGCAAAAATTGTCACTGAACTATTTTTTTTTACAATTTTTATTGAAAACCAAGAATTTTTCTAATGCTTCCAAACCAGCAGCAGAAGCACCGATTCCAAAAAATATATAAATAATTTTCAATAAAAAACTAATAAACTTGTTTAGTATTGAGATAAAAATAACTATACATTCTTGACTTGCCTTTTTTATCAATAATTTCGTTGATCCCGAGGACTCGGGACGTCGAAGCAAAGGCTTCGACTGCGTTTTTTGCCTTATTCTTGACAAAAAATCCTGAGTCAAAGAACGTACATTTATTTATATTTCAATACTTAGTGTATTGTTATTCTGTCAAAGAACCTACAAAATAGGAATCAAAAAACAGGATTAAATTTTACCTGAACGCCAAGCAAAAATCTCTACATCCCAAGATTGTGCATACATTGGATTGCGACGAAGAAGGTACGTTCCATCTTGTTTATCGAAAATAAACTCTACAAAATCTCGTTCAGATGTTCGTCTATAATACCAATATTCATACTTTGCTGTCTTTTGAACTCTCGTTGGTTGACCAAAAATAGTAAAAATTATTCCTCTATCCGTTTTCCAGCCCTCTTTATATGTCGTAAAATATTCATTTGCCAGTTGAATACGATTATAATAGGTACTTATCAAGTTTCTCGCTCGGTCTTTATCTTCTGTTCGAGCCAACCAAAAACGGTCTAACTCCAGTTTTGAATCATTCTTAGAATTAGTTAATCGTTTATATTCTTCATTTTTGGTAATATAACGAACGCTCCAAGTTAAATCACTTGCTTCTGTCAATTTTGGATAATTGTTATCAACTGATTTCAAAAATAGTCCTTGTTTTGACAACGAATCAGTTTGAACAAAATACAATCCTTTATCCTTCAATTGAAAATATTCTCCTTTTTTAATCTTATAGATTTTGTCTGTTCCTCGCAATGGATTGAACATTAATTTTTGCGAAACATGTGGCGGTAAAACGGGTTTATAAACGTTATCAAAGTACCTTAAATAAATCACTTCTTTCTCTGTTGCAATATCGAATTTTACTTTTTTTCCAACGGTTTGATACGATTTCAAAATGGGTTGATTCTTCTCATCAATCGGAAGTAACATTTGATTATTTGTTACCGTTTTATCTACCAAAATAGCATCTCGAAACGTACCATTATCATTTGTATTATAAATCAATATTTCTAAAGCATATTGTTTTAATCGAATCGGAACAGTTACTTTTTGTATCGAATTGGCATCGCCAAACAATCGTTCTGTATTTTCATAAACTAATGCTTTTGAACGAAAATCCTCATAAACTCGAATCGTTACTCGATATTCCATCGCATAAGATTGAACAAACAAGGTCGAAGCATCTTTTGAATGATGAAATAAACGATAATGAAAACCCATTTCTAACTCCGTTGGATAAGGTTTCAACGTTTCGTTTTTCAATCGCTTCGTTTCAGAACAACTTGATAGTAAGGTAATTATGGCAATAGTCGTTATTATGATTCTATTAATTTTCATCAATTTTCTAATTTTTGTTGCTCAAAGATACAGACAATTGATAACTTATCAAGTTCAATAATTTTCTCCTACAAATTTTGCAGATTATCACAAATATTATTATTAATCAATAAATTACGTCATTTTATTTGTGCATTGGTGACTATCATTTTTATACCGAAAGAGGAATAATTTGATTAAATATCAACATAAGTTTGTGAAATTTTCGAGCATATCATTGATTAATAATATCAAAATTCAAACCCAAGGTATAAATATTATAATCACCTTTTGGTGTGTCCAAATCATTAACAATATTATAAAACATCATTCCTAAATTAATTGATAATCGGTCGGTAATCGGATAATCTCCACCAATTCCCAAACCTAAATAATGTAAACCTTCGACCTTGTAAGGATCATCAAAACCACAGAAACAATAATTACCATAACTCCACGAAACTTCTGGAAAAATTCGCATTCGTTTTTCAGGAAAAAAATCATACTGAAAAAAAGCTGTTGTCAAACTATAGTTTTCTCGATTCGGTGAATCAGGTGTAAGTAACGAGCCTCGAGTATGTATAAATAAATAACCTAAACCAAAATATAAAGAAGGTGTAATATTAACGGCTAAATCATTACTCCATGTAATTTCATGAAAATTATAACCTGGTAACTCCGTATCATTATGCACGATATAAGTTAGTGATGTTCCATAAATTAGGCGTTCACCAAATTTTAACTTTTGTTGTGCCGTCATATTAGAAGCATAAAAGAAAATTAACAACACAAAAAATAATCTAATCTTTTTCATAAACTTAGGTTTTAGATTCAAGTCCTTAGTAGTAAGTATGGAGTTTTTTTTGAATTTGATGTGAACTGATAGAGAAGAAACGACATGAAAACATAAATAGTGATTTGGAAAAGGAGTTTAATATTCTATAGTTCTACATTTGGAAATTTTTCATAAAATTCTGCAAGAAATGCCTCATTATTGTTAGGATAAATATCCAATTCAATTTTTTGTAAACTGTCACTTTGTATTTTATTTAGTTGATTTTTTAATTGTATAAAGTTGATTCCTAACGTTTGGAGATTTGGCATATTGATACGAGTACTTGTAGAATCATTATAGCCAATATGACAATATTGAAGATTGTTATGGCTAATATAAAATTGATTTAATGAACAATGAGTGATAGAAAAATGAATTAGATTCGGAAAAATATCATTCAAATTTATATCAAAAACGGTAAAAAGATTATTGTCTAAACTTAATTCATGCAACGCTGTATTTATAATCGTATCCGTTGTCCATTCCGATAACATACAATTTCTAAGATGTAATTCTTGTAAATTTTGAAATGTAAGAATATTGTAAGGAACTACTTCTAAAGGATTTCCTGATAAAGTTAAAACTTCTAAACCTGATGGAAGTAGGCTTGAATTGATATTACGAAAATTATTATTGCTTAAATCTATTTCTTTCAAATTTGGAAAATTCAAATTTGGAATTTCATCCAAATTATTATAACCTAAATCAATGACTTCTAAGTTAGGCAAAGAGTCCAGATTTTTGATTTCGTAAAGGTTACAATTTGAACAATAAATTTGCTTAATCGAGGTACTTTTTGTAACTGCATTTTGAAAGTCAATGCTTTCAAAATCATTCCGACCAATGTAGAGTTTTTCAAGATTTGGCATAGATAACACTTCGTAAGGAAACTCCGTAAGACTAATATTACTGATTTGTAAAGTTTTAATATTTTTTTGTCTAAAAATTTCTCTTGGTACTTTGCGAAGCGTCCTATTCGTAAGGTCTACAATACCTTCTTCATCAGGCACATATCTACCGCCTATCATTTCATTGATTTTCCAGCCGTATTCATTCATTGTAAAATAGATGCCTACTTGAAGTAAGGCCAGAAATCCAAGAATGAAAATTAGTTTTTTATTCACAGAACAATTATTTTTAGGAGACTTGAACAAAGGGTTTATAAAAAATTAGGTTCTTTGAAAAATCCAGTGAAATAATAAAAATTTGAAATCTATCAAGATTGTTTTTTGTGTTGACGTGTTGATGTGCTGACGTTGGTATAACATCAACACATCAACACATCAACACAAAAAACGAATTCAAAT
>JBGCFH010000179.1:0-9009 GCA_045106825.1 Saprospiraceae bacterium
AAAGCTCAACAAAGCTCAACAAAGCTCAACAAATACTGGTTTACGATAATTTTACTATTATTTTTTAGCGTAGCATTCGGGCAGTTAGATATTAGTCGTCCGCTTTCATTTCAGACAGATTTACAGGGTGATATTCCGATATACACTTGTCCAAGTGTTGATAATAATCAATTAATAGAAGAAGATAGAGCCGATGGTATTACCAATCGAGTAGGAAAATATTTTCAACCAAACTTATCTTCTAATAATTTTGGTCAAAAAGAAATGGCTCAAATTGTAATTTTTGATAATATGGGCAGACAGATTTTATTTCAAGAAACGGTTTTATTTGAAGGTAGGAATACGGTGGAATTAAGTTTAGCAGATTATCATAGTGGTATGTACTATCTGAAAGTCATGGATGAAAATAATCAGCATATTTCAAAACCAATTTTGAAAAAGTAATCAACTTTTTATAATCATAAATTAGATAAAAGTTCCTTCGACTTTAGTTGAGTGGACTTTTTTAGTTATAAATTAAACCGAACTTAAAACCTCACAAAAAATTAACATTCAGGAACTTTTTTTTATTCAAAAAGCGTTTACCTTTGCGGCCTTTTAAAAATAAGGTATTAAAATATTATTCTGAAATTATTAAAAAATAAGTTTTATTAAAAATAAAATTTGTCATAATATTTAATAAGTAAAATTATATTGTTAAGTATTGTATTTAGTCTAATAAAAGATATTGAGTATTGTAGTATACAAAAACATTTATTTAAACAACAATTAAAACACAGAAAGACGATTATGATGAGTTTATTTATTGCTGTATTTGGTTCTTTATTTTCGGTTGTAAATCCAATGGGTGCAGTACCAGTTTTTTTGGCGATGACACCAGATTATACAGTACAGGAACGTAATCACGCTGCAAGAAATACCAGTATTTATTTTGTATTAATATTAAGTGCCTTTTTTTTGGCAGGAAGTTCGATTTTAAGCTTTTTTGGAGTGAGTTTAGATGCTTTACGCATCGCAGGAGGCTTGATGATTTTGAGCTCAGGTTATGCGTTATCATCAGGAAAATTTGCGGAAAGCAGAGCTGTAAATAAGAAAGTAAAAGAAGAAGCTTTAGAAAAAGAAGATATTTCATTTGCTCCGATGGCAATGCCTTTATTGTCGGGACCAGGTTCGATTTCATTATTGATTAGTATGTTTGCAGAGCATCCCGATTGGGTATCAAGAGGAGTTGTTGCTGGTGTCATTGTATTTACAGGATTGACGGTTTATTTCATTTTGCGAGTTTCGCCAGCATTGTTTAAATATTTTGGAGTAGCAGGAATTAAGGCGATTTCTCGAATTATGGGTTTTATCGTTATGGCCTTAGGAGTTCAATATATTATTACTGGAGTAACTGGTTTAGTGACTTTCTTAATGGCTTAGTTTTGTCTGAACTAAGACAATAACAGAGAAGTCAAACAACAAGCATAGCAAATTGATGTTACTTAGTTTTAGGAATTTATACATTTACCAAATAACTAATTCAAATATCAATCAACTATGCTTGTTCGTTTTTTTTGCACAATGAGTTTTGTGCTGTTAACTACTTTTGCGTTTGCTAATGATTTTTATATTAATAATAATCCAGAAGTAGATTCGACTGAGAAGAAAAGTCGAAATTTTGCGATTCTTCCATTAATATTTTATACACCGGAAACCAGCTTGGCATTTGGTGTTGGCGGAACATACTCTTTTCGATTCAAGGATGAACCCGAAACTTCTCGACCTTCACAATTTGTAACAGGACTTTCTTATACTTTAGAAAATCAAATATTATCTTACTTATCATTTCAATTGTTTAAAAATGATGAACAGTATAAGATTTATGGTGAAATCGGTTTTTATCGTTATTTCTTTTATTTCTATGGAGTTGGAAACGATGAAGATGTTATTTTGAATGAAGAAAATAATAAATTAACGGCATATCGAGAACCTTACGATGTTGTTTTTCCACGGATAAAATTGAATGCTTTGAGAGAAGTTTCGCCAAATCTATACGTAGGATTGCAAGGTTGGTTCGATAATCAGCGATTTACTGGAGTTGATAGTAGTGATCTTGGGCGTTTAAAAACTGGAACGTTGACTGGTTCGGATGGTGGTGTTATTGCACAATTAGGAACAGTCGTAAATTACGATGATAGAAATAACGTTTTTTATCCAACTGAAGGTCACTTGATTGAATTATTGGCCACCTTCAATAGTAAGTCTTTAGGCAGCGATTTTAATTTTCAGCGTTATGCATTTGATGCTGCAAAATATATTACATTCAAAAAGAAACATACAGTTGCTTTACATGCAACTGGTGATTTCATAGTTGGAGATGCACCGTTTTTTCAATTAGCAGAATTGGGTGGAACGAAGCGAATGAGAGGTTATTTTCAAGGCCGTTATCGTGATAATAATGCTTTGATTGTTCAAGCAGAGTATCGAGTACCGATTTTACAAAATGTTATTAAATCGGGATTTTTTAAAGATAGATTCAAGA
Organism: Saprospiraceae bacterium; assembly: GCA_045106825.1. GTDB lineage: Bacteria > Bacteroidota > Bacteroidia > Chitinophagales > Saprospiraceae > CAWVWD01. The sequence goes on from JBGCFH010000179.1 coordinate 2,525, forward strand.
TTGCTGTATTCGGAAGTTTAGGAAATGTTGCTCCTACAATTGGTGAATTTGACTTGAGTAACACTCGTTATGCTTATGGAGCAGGTTTGCGTTTTCGATTAACAGATGCAGGAATTAATCTTCGTTTGGATTATGGACGAACAGCTCAAGGTAGCAATTTTTATGTGACGTTTAATGAGGCAATTTAAATATTACTGAATTGTAACTACTCAGCATTTATAACATCGTGGATTAAACGCAGAATTTCATAGATATAAGATTGATAGTCACGAATGCACTAATTTTTACAACTCTACCCGATGGTTTAACTTTTTAAGTAAAAGCCATCGGGTAGAGTAATTTTTTATATAGTAATCTTTGAGAATAGATTGTTTCATTTGTGCATTTGTGGCAAAAATAGGTTAATATACTAACGAAATTAGAATCAACTGTTAAATTGTTCTGAGATAAGTTATATAATTATAAATCATTTACAATCAGTAATTTAGCAATTTAGTAGTCTATTGATTTAATAATCCATTTGTAATCAATTCCTCAAATGCCTTTAACGCCAAAAATAATTCCTTACCTTTGCAGCGTTTTAAGCCAATTATTAAGTACGAGTTAGAATACGTGATTATTTTTGTTCACGTACTTAATAACCATTCTAAAAAAAAATCAAGGAATACTTACCATTTATTGAGTATCAAATACTTAATAACCAAGCAGTAAGCACACGTATTTAATAATTAATATTTACAAACCATGTTAGAAGATCCTTATAGTTATGATTCGATATTATACCAAACAACACGGCGAATTAGTCGAGTTGGAACGTTACGAATCTGCACACTGGGTCAATATCACTCCACCTTTTAATCAAGAAGAATTGGAGTATTTGGCACAGGAGTTAGATATTCCACTCGATTTCCTTACAGATTCATTAGATATTGATGAACGTTCTCGTTACGAACGAGAGGACGATGTTCGATTGATTGTACTTAACACACCAATACTTAATAATGCGGAGGAATTAAATGCACCGATTTATATTACTGTTCCAATCGGTATTATATTGGTTGGAGAGTTAATTATTACGATTACTGCATTTGAAAATCCAATTCTAAAACGGTTTTTAAAAAACACGATTCGAGGTTTTAGTCCGAAAGATGCATCATTATTTGTGTTACAGATTTTTGAGCAAAACGTTTATCGCTTTTTGAATTGTTTGAAAGATTTAAATCTAAAGCGAAATCTTTTAGAACAAGAGTTATATGATTCCAGTCGAAATAGTGAATTGCAGGAATTATTACGAATTGAAAAAAGTCTGGTGTATTTTGTAACATCATTGAGTGCTAACGAATTAATGAAAATGAAAATGCAACGCACGAATTTACTTCAAGTAAAAGGTGATGAGGATAAAGAGGATTTATTCGCTGATATTATCATTGATAATTCGCAAGCACTGGAGATGGCGAATGTTTATACCAATATTTTAAGTGGAACGATGGATGCCTTTGCTTCGATAATTTCAAACAATTTGAATATCGTTATGCAACGACTTACGTCAATTACGATTGTATTAATGGTACCAACGGTAATCGCCAGTTTTTTCGGAATGAATGTAAAAAACGGCTTAGAAGAAGAACCTTTTGCTATATATATGATAATAATTGTATCATTATTTTTATCAATTTTTGTAGCTTGGTTTTTTAGATCACGAAGAATGTTTTAAAGTGCTATTTGTTGGTTTTCAAAAAGTTAGGTGGTTTTATCCACAATTTTAAAAAAGTTATTCACAATTTTAATATATCTTGTGGATAACTTTTTTGTATTGATAATCAGTGGTTTATATACTTTTTCCACAATTTGTGGAAAAACTCCTCTTTTTTTATTAAAAAATCATCATAATTTAGTCCTCAGTTATTGGGAAAGATTTATTTAGTCTTTTTTATAATTTAGCTTTGAAATAAGCCTAATTTTTATAATATTATTGTCTTATTAATCAATTAGCCTTAATAAGCAAAATAAAATTGTAAAAGTCACCAAAATTTTTTCATAAAACAACTACGTATTAAATAAAACAGCTATTTATAAAATAGTTGTAAAAAATTATGCTTTATTTATAATAAAACATATTGTTTTAAAAAATGTATTAATTTTTCAATATTTTTATTAAATTAACAAACACTAACTTTTGTCAATATTAATTGACTGAATAATTAAAAAATAATAAAAAGAATGAGTGCAGTTGTAGAACCGATGTTGAAAGAAAATCCTGGCCGTTTCGTACTTTTTCCAATTGAACATGATACCATTTGGAAAATGTATAAACAAGCAGAAGCGAGTTTTTGGACAGCAGAAGAAATTGATTTACACCAAGATTTAACCGATTGGGAACGTTTAAATGATGGCGAAAGACATTTTATCAAACATGTTTTAGCGTTTTTCGCAGCAAGTGATGGGATTGTAAATGAAAATTTAGTATTGAATTTCATGCGTGAAGTTCAGATTCCAGAAGCACGTTGTTTTTATGGTTTTCAAGTAGCGATTGAGAATATTCATGCTGAAGTATATAGTTTATTAATTGATACTTACATAAAGAAAGAAGAGGAAAAAACTTTCCTTTTTAATGCCATCGAAACATTGGATTGTGTAAAGAAAAAAGCTGGTTGGGCAATGCGTTGGATTGATAACGCACCGACTTTTGCTCATCGTTTGATTGCTTTTGCGGCGGTTGAAGGTATTTTCTTTTCTGGTAGTTTCTGTTCTATTTTTTGGTTAAAGAAACGTGGTTTGATGCCAGGTTTGGCTTTCTCCAATGAGTTAATCAGTCGTGACGAAGGTTTGCATTGTGACTTCGCTTGTTTGTTATATTCTATGTTAGAGAACAAATTGGACAAATCAGAAGTACAATCAATTATTACAGAAGCGGTAGAATTTGAAAAAGAGTTCGTTTCTGATGCTTTGCCTGTTTCTTTAATCGGTATGAATGCCGAAATGATGTGTGAATACATCGAATTTGTTGCTGATCGTTTATTAAATTCATTAGGAAATGATAAGGTTTATGGAACTGCAAATCCGTTTCCGTGGATGGATTTAATTTCATTACAAGGAAAAACGAATTTCTTTGAGAAACGTGTTGGCGATTATGCGAAAGCTGGTGTTATGGCGAAGCGTGAAGATCAGGTATTTTCACTTGATGAAGATTTTTAAAATTAATTAGTAATGGTAATCAGTAAATTGGTTACGCTACTTTATTATTTAACCAATATAAAAGGTGTACGTCAACCGATTGATAAATTAGAATTTCATGTTTACTAAACTTTTAAAGTTTAGTAAACATTCCTTCAAAACCGTCAACCGTTTGCCGTCAACCGTCAACTCCCGAGGTTTCGGGATAAACCGTTCAAAAATGCAAGTAATCAAAAGAAGTGGTAAAAAAGAAGACGTGAGCTTCGACAAAATCACCGCAAGAATCAAAAAATTGGTCTATGGTTTAGACCCGAAACATATCGATTATATCGAAATTTGTAAAAAAGTTATTCAAGGATTATACGATGGTGTAACCACTCAAGAACTGGATAATTTGGCAGCAGAAACTGCGGCTTCGATGGCAACACAGCATCCTGATTATAATATCTTGGCGGCTCGTATTTCTGTTTCTAATTTACATAAAAGTACCAGTAAATCATTTTCGACAACGATTAAAAAGTTGTACGATTATATTGATCCAAAAACGAATCAAAGAGCGAACTTAATTAGTGATGAAACTTATAAAATAATTTATAAAAATAGAGCAACACTAAATTCGGCTATCGTTTACGATAGAGATTTCAACTTTGATTATTTTGGTTTCAAGACATTAGAACGTTCTTATTTGTTGCGTACTAATGGTAATATTGTCGAACGTCCGCAGCATTTGATTATGCGTGCAGCTGTTGGAATTCATGGCGAAGATATTGACGCTGCTATCGAAACGTACAATTTGATTTCTGAGAAATGGTTTATTCATGCAACACCGACTTTGTTCAACGCTGGAACGCCAAAACCACAATTATCAAGTTGTTTCTTATTGTCAATGACGGATGATTCAATTCCTGGTATTTTTGAAACACTTTCTCGTTGTGCAAAGATTTCACAATCTGCTGGTGGAATCGGTTTGAGTATTCATAATGTTCGTGCGAAAGGTAGTTATATCAAAGGAACTGGCGGATATTCTAACGGTTTAGTTCCGATGTTGCGGGTGTATAATGATACAGCTCGTTATGTCGATCAAGGGGGAGGAAAACGTAAAGGTGCTTTCGCAATGTATCTTGAACCTTGGCACGCTGATGTGATGGAATTTTTGGATTTGAAGAAAAATCACGGTAAGGAAGAACAACGTGCAAGAGATTTGTTTTATGCGATGTGGATTCCGGATTTATTCATGCAGCGTGTGAAAGATGGTGGCGATTGGTCATTATTCTGTCCAAACGAATGTCCAAATCTTGATGATACTTATGGTGGCGAGTTCGAAGCATTGTACCATAGATACGAACGTGAAGGTAAAGCACGTAAAACAATTAAGGCACAGGAACTTTGGTTTAAGATTTTGGAATCTCAAACGGAAACTGGAACACCTTATATGTTGTATAAAGATGCTGCAAACAAAAAATCAAACCAGAAGAATTTGGGTACAATTAAGTCATCGAACTTATGTACAGAAATCATGGAATATACTTCTCCAGACGAGGTTGCAGTTTGTAATTTAGCGTCGATTTCATTACCGAAATTCGTTAATGATAGAGAATTTGATTTCCAAAAACTATATGAAATCACAAGAGTTGTCACTCGTAATTTGAATAAAATTATTGATGTCAACTATTATCCGATTGAGGAAGCGAAGAACTCAAATATGCGTCACCGACCAATCGGAATTGGTGTTCAAGGTTTGGCGGATGCGTTTATGTTGATGCGTTTTCCATTCGATAGTAAGGAAGCCCGAAAATTGAATCAAGATATTTTTGAAACGATGTACTTCGCTTCTATGACAGAATCTTGTGCAATCGCAGCAAAAGACGGAGCTTATTCAACTTACGAAGGTTCGCCAGTTTCACAAGGCATTTTCCAATATGATATGTGGGGAGCAACGCCTTCAAAACGTTGGGATTGGGAAGGTTTGAAAGCTGATGTTGCCAAACATGGCGTTCGCAATAGTTTGTTATTAGCACCAATGCCAACGGCTTCGACTTCACAGATTTTAGGTAATAACGAATGTTTTGAGCCATACACTTCTAATATTTATTCTCGTCGTACTTTATCAGGTGAGTTTGTGGTGATTAATCGTCACTTATTCAAGGACTTGGTCGAGTTAGGGTTATGGAACGAAGAAATGAAAGAGCGTTTAATCGCTGCAAACGGTTCGGTTCAGCATATTGACGAAATTCCACAATCATTAAAAGACTTGTATAAAACAGTTTGGGAAATTTCTCAACGTGTGATTATTGACATGGCAGCCGATAGAGGTGCGTACATTTGTCAGTCGCAATCAATGAACTTATTCGTTGAAAGTCCAAACTTCAAGAAACTAACGTCAATGCACTTCTACGCTTGGCAAAAAGGATTAAAAACGGGAATGTATTATTTACGTAGTAAAGCAGCCGTTGATCCGATTAAGTTTACTTTGAGCCAAAAACATCAGCGTAAGTTTGTTGGTGCGAAGAAAGAAGCGGTTGCAGTTGTAGAAGAAACTGCTCCAGCTTGTCGTTTGGATGATCCTGATTGTTTGATGTGTGGGGCTTAGTCCTTATGTACAACATAAGGTTACTCATATTTAACCTTTCCAAGGTTATTTTATTTGATAGCTATTTATTTTTAATATATTAAGGTCGGGCGGAGCTTGCCCGACCTTTTGTTGTAATAGATTTTTCATTAGCAATAAACATTTGAACAGCTAACAAAAAGTCACTTTTTTCTGCAAATCCTTTACTGTTACCATTTAATATCAAAAGTAGGCAATTTTGAATAATTGATTTTACATTATCTTGAGTATCATACTTTAATTAATAAGACTTTAGCATATTTGTTGCTAATTGATCAATCGGATAATCTGCAAACATAGCAGAACCACGTATTTCTAAATTATTAGTATTTGGGTCAAAACTATCGTAAGAAATTGGTTGAAATTTTAAAGTAAAATCCTCGTTAGGAAAGGTTATGCCCATAATAGGCTTCAGTCGCACTCCATCTTCATTAATCCATATAGATTTACATTCTTTCCATATATTGTTATTTGAGTTAAACAGTTCGAAACGCTCTATTGAGCTAAAATTAAAATCTTTCTGATTTAAATCAACATTCCAATTAGGTATTGCATCTTTAGAAACTAGTACGCTAAGACATAAATTTGAGTATATAATTTTTAATTTTATCAATCATGACTTTGATGTCATTATTAGAAATAATCGACCAGTTAAAAATATTAGCCAAATGTTGATTATAGTAGCTAATATAATCCAAAATTT
>JBGCFH010000018.1:0-3040 GCA_045106825.1 Saprospiraceae bacterium
GTTCATACTCAGGCAAAAAACCAATCACAATATCTGAATTCGGAATACCAATCTGATTCAACTCTTCTCCTAATTCCACATCTGTACTATTTTTCAAGACCCAAACTTTTTCATCAATAATATCAAAATGAAACTGCACAATAAAAATAAATCTATCATTTTGAAAACCATGTACTAACGACTGAAAATGTCCTCGTTCTTTATCTAAAACCGTTACTGTTTTTAAACCATCGTCTGCATCTTTGAATTTTGCTTCGAAGTCTAAGAGATAGTTTGATAATATTGCTGTATATTTTTCTGTCTTTGTTATCATAATAGAGATTTTTTGTCTGGATGAAAAGGCAATAATTGAATATTGTACTTTTCAATCAAATATTTGATAAATGGCAATTGAAAAAGCTCATTGTAAGTAATGACAGGAATCGCTAAAAAAAGTTTCTTATCAATACCCAAATATTCTAAAGCGGTATGATATGTAATATACTGACCGATGGCAGAATGAAACTCATGTGTAGAAGATAAACGATTAAAACTTTTGACTTCTACAATTATCCATTGCGTTTCTTTTGTCGCAACAATATATTTCTCCGCCAAAATATCAATCAAGTAAATCAATTTTTCGTCAACGGTCAAACGATAGTTTTCTTTTACAATTTCCCAACCATCTTTTTCCAACGCTTTCATTACCGATTCGTGATATAAATCTTTTGCCATTAGGTGTTTTGTTTATTTTTATAAAAATAAGGGTTATTTAGTATTTTTCCAAAATTAGAGAAACTCTATTGTAATTTGAAAAGGTGACAGATTACTGGACATCTTTAAATCTTGTCTTTAACACTCCTAATTCATCATCAGTATCCCTACCATATTATTATCTCACAATCAGGTGCGGATTCTTTTAACCATCCTTCTATTTTCTCTCTTTCTCTCTTGGAGAAGTAGCCTGGTTCTAAATATAACTTTTTCAAGTTGGTTAGATTTTTTATTTCGGCAGGTAAACTTCTCAAAGAATTAAACCTTAAATCCAAAACGACTAAATTGTCTAATTGTCCAATTTCAACAGGTAAACTTGTCAAGGAATTATTCCTTAAATACAATACGGCTAAACTGTCCAAAGTAGAAAGTTTAATAAAAGCATCTTGAAAATCAAGATTTATATTATTACTTAAATTCAAAGTGGTTAAGTTATCTAATTTCTGAATTTCAGTAGGTAAAATTTTTAGGGAATTAAAACTTAAATCAAACTTTATCAAATTAGTTAGTTCTCCAATTTCGGCAGGTAAATTGGATAAGGAATTATTGACTAAATTTAACTCTCTCAGATTTCTTAATTTCCCAATTTCAATAGGTAATTTGCTCAAGGAATTATCAGCTATGTTCAACTCCCTCAAATTTCCTAATTTCCCAATTTCGATAGGTAAATTACTTATGTAATTATGACTTAAATTCAATTCTTTCAAATTACTTAATTGTCCAATTTCTGAGGGTAAACCTTTTATTAAAAAGTCATTCAAATGTAGTGTGAAAACGTTATTTAAATCTCGACCAATAACTTGATTTTTGAAAACAGCATAAATTCTGTCAATACTATTTATTTGCCCATAATAATAAGTAGAATCTGCATAAATATTCATTGCTTGAAAATATTCTACTCTCGCACTATCCAAATACCCAGCATAAAAATAGCGATTTGCCTTAATTCCAATTTGACATTTATCAATCAAGATTTTCACACTATCATTTTCTCCTCCTAAAAACTCCGCATTCGCAAAATAAACCAAGGCATTTTTATAATCACCTCTTTCAAAATATTGAATTCCTTCATCATATAGAAACTGATAAGCAGAGTTATCATCATCTATACTTTCGATTAAAGTTTTTAAGCGATTTGCTTTAGCTTGTTCGGCTTCTATTTTTTGGCGTTGTTCTTTTTCTGTTTTAGCTAATTGTTCCGCTTTTCTCTTTTGATATTCGGCAGCTCTTGTAGCCTTATTTGCTTTCACTAAAGACTTTCGGGCTTCACTTTCCGCACTTTCAGCTCTTTCTTTTTGGTCTTCTAATTTATTAATCGCATTACGGATGAAGTCGTTGATTTCATCACTTGTGCAGCCACATTCTCTTGCAGCAGTTTCGGCAGCCAAAAACTCAAAAACAGCATCGGAATAATCATTAGTTTTTAAGTGTTTTTTTCCTGCGTTGACTGATGTATTATAATTTTTACATTTTTTGAGACAAGCATCTTGCCCATAAATGGAAAAAGGTATTGTAAATATTATAGTGAAGATGATTAGTCGCATTGTTCTTTGAGTTTTTTGATTTCTTGATAAAATTCTAATTTTTGGGCAGCAGGAATGGTATCTAAGGTAATAAATGCTTTTTCATAACTTTGACAAGCGTATTTATCTTTGCCGTAGATTTTGTATGATTTTGCAAAATTTTGTAATTCTTTTGCCTTAGAAACGGCTTGATTAACAATGATTTGTTCTTTTGCTCTTTCCGCTTCTTTTTGTGCTAAGTAGGCAAAAAACGCAATTCCCAAAGCGATAATAGCGACGAAAATTGCCATGACAAGATTTCGTCTGGCTTTGGATTCTGACTTTTTAGCAATCGCTGTTTTTTCATCAGCTATTTTCCGTTGTTCTTCTGCCTTTTCGTACAAACTCCGCTGTAAAGCTTCTCGTTCCTTTGCCTCTTTCGCTTCCGCTTCGGCTTTCGCCAATGCTTCTTCCTGTTCCTGTTCCTCTAAATCATGTTTAATCTGTCGTGCCGATTTCAAAAACGTATCGTGACTAATTTCATAAATCAAACCTCGATTTGTCCGTTCTCGACGCAATAGTCGCAAGTCAATCAGTTTATCCAATAAGTCATCGCTGATAAAATAATCTGTTTTGAGTTTTTGCTCAAAAATCGAGTAACGAACATTGCCATCTGGCGATACTAACTCTTTGGCAATCAATTGCTGTATCAGTCGCTGTTCAGTTTCCGAAAAGGTATGGATACTATTTTGAAAATACGTATCAATAATATTTTCTAAATCCAC
>JBGCFH010000180.1:0-1117 GCA_045106825.1 Saprospiraceae bacterium
AGAGCGGATAATAAAATTCACATGTATATAGATGGTGTTTATGAAAAAACGTCAGATAATGCTGAACCTGATGATATTATCGGTACTTATACCTTAGAATTAGGAAGAAATACACCAACAATTGGTCGTTTTTTTAATGGACAAATGGACAATATTAGGTTATGGAGTAGAGATTTGACAGCAGCTGAAATTAGCACTAATTATACAACACCGCTTTCTAATCCAACTTCTTACCCGGACCTTGTTGTAAATTATGATTTTAATGGTGTAATAGGTACAAATGTTCCGGATGAATCAAGCAATTCTAATGTAGGGACACTTGAACAAGGTGCGAGTGTAACAGGTCCTCCAATAGTTGTTACTTCTACAACGCCTGTTAATACAAATGTTGCTCCGTCATTTGATATAGATTTTGCAGCAGCACCTGTTTGTGCAAGTGCGACAGAATGGTTAGTACCAATCAGTATAGGTGCAGTTTCGTCTGATGTTGGAGCCGTTAGTTTATTGTTTGATTATGATGCGACGAAGATGACTTATGCGGATATTCATAGCTTCAATGCGAGTTTAACAGGTGCAGATGCGACAAATACAGGTTCTTTATTTGTAGTGAATAATAATGGAAAAATTACGATTTCTTGGGCAGGAAGTCCAGCAGCAACACTTAGTAATGATACGATTATAACCTTGAGATTTGTTCCTGCGAATAGTGCAGTAGATTTTACAGCTTCGGCAGGTACAACAGCAGATTTTACTTGGGATAATGCAACAGCAGGCAATAATGAGTTGGCAGATGATATGGCAGCGGTGATGAGTGTAACCTTCAACGATCAATCAGGAGCAACAATTCATGCACTATTAACGCCAGGCTTATCATCAGATAAAACGAATGATGAAATTTGTGCAGGTGAAACGATTACTTTCACGGCAACAGGTGGCACAACTTATGAGTTTTTTGTAGATAATGTATCACAAGGTGCAGCAAGTGCAACGACAACTTTTGCCTCTTCACCTCTAACAAACGGACAAGTTGTAACGGTACAAGTCACATATGCCAAGGGTTCTTTAGCAACCTCACCAGGTGTAACTATTACGGTAAATCCTTTACCAACAGCAGGTT
>JBGCFH010000181.1:0-28677 GCA_045106825.1 Saprospiraceae bacterium
TTTATCTAAGTCCTTTATCTCGCTGACTTGATTGTCACTAAGGTCTAACGCATTTAAGTCGGTCAATATATCTAAGTACTTTATCTCGCTGATTTGATTGTCACTAAGGTCTAACTCATTTAAGTTGGTCAATTTATCTAAGTCCTTTATTTCGCTGATTTTATTGTCACTAAGGTCTAACTCATTTAAGTTGGTCAATTTATCTAAGCCTTTTATTTCACTGATTTTATTATCATTAAGGTCTAACGAATTTAACTTGGTCAAGTTATCTAAGCCCTTTATTTCGCTGATTTGATTTTCACTAAGGTCTAACGCATTTAAGTTGGTTAATTTATCTAAGTCCTTTATTTCGATGATTTGATTATCATTAAGGTATAACGCATTTAAGTTGGTCAATTTATCTAAGTCCTTTATTTCGATGATTGTATTATCATTAAGGTATAACGCATATAACTTGGTCAATTTATCTAAGCCCTTTATTTCGCTGATTTGATTGGAACTAAGGTTTAACGCATTTAAGTTGGTTAATTTATCTAAGCCCTTTATTTCGTTGATTTGATTACTATAAAGGTCTAACGCATATAACTTGGTCAATTTATCTAAGCCCTTTATTTCGCTGATTTGATTGGAACTAAGGTTTAACGTTTGAAGATTTATTAGTTGATTAAATGTAATCGGTAATTTTTCCAATTGACAATATTGTAAATACAAATGTTTTAATTGACGTAGTTTGTTGATTTCTGTGGGTAACTCAACAAAGCTATTTCGGTTGTAAGGCTCACCATCTAAAATTAAAATTTGTAATTGAGAATAATTTAAAATTGCTAAAGGAAAACTATCTAATTGTGTTCCTCTTAAATCTAAAGCAACAATTGTACTATTCAAATCTTCTAATTTATAAGCAACTTTATATTCTTTTCCTGTGGTATCTATTAGTAAATCAATTATTTCTCTACTCACTTTTTTTCTCACCTTAGCAAAACCTGTATAATCGAATTGCTCTGCTTTTTCATATTGATAATCAATAACAGCATCTGCATTTTTATTGATAAAGCCATATTTTTCTTTTCCATCAATAGTTTTTATCGCCAAAGCAAACTTCCCATCATAAAAATAAAAAGCATCAATCAGTTTTTGATTTTTGGCGTTTGAGGCTTCGGCTTTGGCTTTTTCCGCTTCTACTTGTGCTAAGGCTTTTTCGACTTCTGCTGTTTTTTGATCAGCCCGTTTTTTTTCGGTTTCGGCTCTTTTTCGTTCTTCCTCCGCTTTTCGCAATGCTATTTTCGTATCTTTTTGTAGTTGTGTGATGCCACTAAAAATTTGTTTTTGTAAAGTAGCGACTTGTACTTTATCACTATTCGGATAAGCAGCAGCCGACTCTAAGGCTTTGAAGGCTTTAGTGTATTCTTTTGCATTGATATAGACTTTCACTTTCTGTATGGCACAAGTGTAGGTTTGACAGCGTTGTGCGGTCGCTTGATAGGTTAGACATAGTAAAAAGAAAAAGAGTAAGTTTTTCATTTTTCAGTGGTTTTAGGTTTTGTTGCTACAATATAAGGGAAATTTTGAATCTGTCAAGTAGTGGCTATTATAGCTTTCCAAAAATTTATTGAACCTTTTTACCATTCATTTTGTATTTTTGCAAACTTGTAATTAGAACACAACAAACTAATTACTAATCACTAAAGACTAATCATCACCGAGGTTTCGGGATAAACTAAAAAGATGTTTCCAAAATACGATGTAATTGTGGTAGGTGCAGGTCATGCAGGTTGTGAAGCAGCAGTTGCTGCCGCAAATCTTGGCTCGAAAGTTTTATTGGCGACAATGAATATGAATACGATTGCTCAAATGTCGTGTAACCCAGCAATGGGCGGCGTGGCGAAAGGGCAAATCGTAAGAGAAATTGATGCTTTAGGTGGATATTCGGGAATCGTTACGGATCATACGATGATTCAATTCCGAATGTTGAACCGTTCAAAAGGGCCAGCAATGTGGAGTCCGAGAGCTCAAAGTGATCGAATGATGTTTGCTGCCAAATGGAGAGAAATGTTGGAAGCACATCCAAATATTGACTTTTGGCAAGAAATGATTGTTGGTTTGGTCGTGAAAGATAATGTGGTCAAAGGTGTGAAAACACAGTTGGGAATGGAAATCGAATCTACAACGGTTATTTTGACAAATGGTACTTTTTTGAATGGTAAAATCCATATTGGCGAAAAGAATTTTGGTGGCGGAAGAGCTGGCGAACGTCAAGCTGTTGGACTTACGGCACAGTTGGAAGAACTGGGTTTTGAGTCTGGTCGAATGAAAACTGGAACGCCTCCAAGAGTTGATGGTCGTTCATTGGATTGGTCAAAAATGGAAGAACAACCAGGCGATGATGTTGTTGGAAAATTCTCTTATACAGATACGCCAACATTAAAAAATCAACGTCCTTGTCATATCGCTTTCACAAGTTCTAAAGTACACGAAATGTTGAAAACGGGTTTTGACCGTTCTCCAATGTTTAATGGTCGAATTCGTGGACTTGGCCCGAGATATTGTCCGTCGATTGAGGATAAAATCGAACGTTTTGCTGGTCGTGATAGACATCAATTATTTGTTGAGCCAGAAGGTTGGAATACTTGTGAGATTTATGTCAACGGTTTTTCGACTTCTTTGCCAGAAGATATACAATATAAAGCGTTGAAATTAGTTTCGGGTTTTGAAAATGTGAAATTTTTCCGTCCTGGTTATGCAATTGAATATGACTTTTTTCAGCCAACACAACTGAAATTGTCATTGGAAACTCGATTGATTAAAAATTTATTTTTTGCAGGACAAATCAATGGAACAACTGGTTACGAAGAAGCGGCTTCACAAGGTTTGATGGCTGGAATTAATGCGAATCGTGCGGTTGAGGAAGAAGAACCCTTTATACTCAAACGTTCGGAAGCTTACATTGGTGTTTTGATTGATGACTTGGTGAATAAAGGCACAAAAGAGCCGTACAGAATGTTCACTTCTCGTGCAGAATATCGAATCTTGTTGCGTCAAGATAATGCAGATTTGCGTTTAACGCCAATTGCTCACAAACTCGGTATTCGCAATATGGACGAACGTTTGGAACGTGTGAAAGCAAAAGAACAAGCGGTAAAAGATATTGAGAAAATATTCAAAAAAATCAGCATTACACCTGATTTGGTAAATGGTTATTTGGAATCTGTCGGAAGTGCAAAAATTAAGCAAAAAGTCAAAGCACAAAGTGTTTTGTTGCGTCCACATATTTCTATTGACGGTATGAAAGAAGTCGTTCCTGCTCTGAAAGAAGCGATTGACAAGTACGATGCTGATTTTGTTAATCAAGCAGAAATCAAAATGAAATATGCTGGTTATATTTCCAAAGAACAAGATATGGTTAATAAAATGAATCGTTTAGAAAATGTCCGTTTGGCAGAAACTTTTGAATATGATTCGTTGGTATCTTTATCTTTGGAAGCTCGTCAAAAATTGAATCAATTGAAACCAATGACCATCGGACAAGCGAGCCGAATTAGTGGCGTTTCGCCTTCTGATATTTCGGTTTTGTTGGTGCATTTAGGACGATAAATCGCTATTTTAAAATTGCTACAATATAAGTTCTTTATTAAAAAAGTCATCAGGTGATTCAAAATCACCTGATGACTAAAATAACATAAACATCTGATTTTTAATAAATTATGCCACTATTTATTCCCTATTTATTCTGAATTGAATACTGCCAACTACTCCGTTTTTTTCTTTTTGCAATATTCTTTCCAGCGTTCTTTCGCTTCTTGACGTTCGTCCTTATTCATATTCATCCACTTATCTTTCCATTCTTTTCGTTCATCGTGCGTCATATTTTTCCATTTATCGCGCATTGCTTTACTGCCTTTCCATCGTTCTCGATTTCGACCACCAAATCCACCAAATAATATTTTAGTTAAAACTAATAAACCTGCTGCTTGCCAAAAATTTAATGGTTTGACATTTGTCACATCGGTCAAAATCGTATTCCATAAAAACATTACCACATAAGAAGCTATGGTAATAAATCCTAAAAACACGACTATCATAACAAGTCCCTTTAAAGGATGAAATTTGTGAGATTTATCGTTTCCAAACATGATTTTATATTTTTCGATTCAACCGTATCGGTAAAATGGACACGGTTTTATCGGATATTTTAATTGTTTTAAGTTTTGTAGCGGCTACTTTAGTTGCCGCATTTTTCACAAACGGCAGTTAAAACAGCCGCTACGATTCAAAAAATTCATCATATAATGTTTTCAATTGCTTCCGCAAATGTTGAACAGCATAACGTTTTCTTGAAATCAAGGTTTTAATATTCACACCAGTTCTATCCGATATTTCTTGAAAGGTTTGATCTTCCAATTCATTCCAAACAAATACATTACGTTGATTTTCTGGCAACTCGTCTAAAGCTTCAAACAATGCTTCCCAAAAGATTTCTTTCAAATTTTCATCTTCTGGCGAAACCGTTTCCGCCATTAATATATCTTTGAAATTAAAACTATCGTCGTCATCATTATTAATATTTGCGTCTAATACCAAATCAGGTTTTTGCTTTCTATAATTGTCCGTAATTCGATTTCGAGCCACACGGAACAACCAGCCGCTAATTTGCTCAATCGCATCTAACTCTACCACACGACTCAATTGATACCAAACTTCCTGTGTTATATCTTCCGCATCAGCAGTCGAAGGTACACGCTTTTGGACAAATCCAAAAAGTCGGTTGCTATATTCGTTGATAATTTTGCCAATTTTCCGTTCTCGATTTTCAGCCATTGTAAGTAACATCTTATTCGTCTTTTTTATTGAAGACGAACGACATTGTAAATTACTTTAAATTTTTCTGATTTTTTTAAATAAAAATATTAGACCATTAGATTTGAGCCGTTATTTTTAGCCACGAATGCACGAGTTTTCAACAAAGAAAAATATATTTATTCGTGCATTCGTGGCAAAAATTATCAAAAAATCAAAATTATTATTCCATCAATTTTAATAAAAAACACCATTTTTCTATCGTTGTTAACTAAATCTGTAACCTTTCGCATTTCTCACATTATGTAATTATATATTTGATTACAAATGATAACTATGAAAAAATACTACATTCTATTTATTCTATTATTTACGTCTTTTTCAATATTTGCTCAAACCTTACAACCGACTGAAAACCAAGCTTTGGTATTAATGCTGATTGTAAATAATGACGAGCAGCCGATTTCGACGGAAGTCGCTATTATTTCAAAAACGACAAAGCAAGTTTACGAAACAAAAAGTAATGCCAAAGGTATTGCAGAACTATTGATTCCTATTAATGACACGTATTCGATTAATCTCGAAGGTGAACCCGATTATGATGAAATTGTTATTCCAAACGAAGCGAATTATGGTTTGCAATATCAAATTTTTTATGACAAAAACCGTAAAACTGATTTTAATATTGCGACTATAAATTATATACTAAAAACAAGTGACGGCAAACCTTTATCCGAAACGGTTACTTTAATTAACTTAGAAACAACGGAAGAAACGACTTTCAAAACAGACAAAAATGGAAATGCTGTTGTGAAATTACAAAACAATTCTAATTATTCTATTAATTATAAATCGGTAAAAAATTATGATGTATTAACGATTCCAAATGTTGAAAATTTGACCATGAATTTTAATGCATCGTATGAAGGTTCTTCATCTGATATTATTTATCCAAACCGTACACAAGCCTTATTTGTATTGACGTATTATGACTTGGATTCTGTTCCTGTTCCAAACGAAACATTTACAATAAAATCCACTTCTGATGGAAAAAAATATCAAGGTAAAACAAATGAAAAAGGAGAAGCAAAAGTTTTAGTTCCTATCGGTAATACGTATCAAGTTAGTGCGACTTACTTTGAAAATTTCAATACAACAATCATTGATACAACGGATGAACGTCGAATCATAAATGGTTCGCTTTTTTATATTAGTTCTAAAGAATATGAACGCCGTGAGAAAAAACTAAAACGGATGTTGGCAGAACGAGAAGCTGCTTGGTTAGAAATGAAGCGTTTGTACGAAGAGTTTGAGCGTTCGTGGGAAAATGCGGACTTGAATCGTGAAGAAGTGATTTATGATGGTTACGAACGGATTTTGTCTTACACACCTTTTCGAGATACGATTGTTCCAGTAGTTATGCGTCGAAACTCGCAATGGACAAATAAGCTGTTTGTCGTTGATATTACGACAAGTATGACGCCTTATGCGGATCAAGTAAAATTGTGGTACAGAAGAAATCAACAGTTTCAAGATGCTACGCAATTTGTGTTTTTTAATGATGGTGGAAATATGCAAAATCGAGATAAAAGAATTGGAAGTACAGGCGGAATTTATGGTTGTCCTTTTTGTAATTACACTGATTTTCGAGACACATTAGCCTTTGCGAGAAGTCAAGGTGATGGCGGAGATATGCAAGAAAATGATTTGGAAGGTATTCTTAAAGCGATTACAAATAGTCAACGTTTTACGGATATTGTGGTGATTGTAGATAGTCAAAGTAAAGTTCGGGATATTTCTTTATTAAGCGGTTTGAATCAACCTGTTCATATTATTTTGTGTGGCAAAAATCCAATTAATGAACAATATTTGACGATTGCGTATCAAACTGGCGGAACGATTCACACGATGCGAGAAGATATTAATGTTAGAAATCAAGTCAATGGTGTGCGGCTGAATGTTGGTACAGATTTATTTATTTTAACCAAAGGTCGTTTTGTACGATATGAAGAGAAGTGATGAAATTGTGTTGATGTGTTGATGTGTTGATGTGTTGATGTGTTGATGTGTTGATGTGTTGATGTGTTGATGTGTTGATGTGTTGATGTGTTGATGTGTTGATGTTCTAAAAAACATAAATTTGAAAATAGTTACACTATAATTTTAATCATAATTGATAGGCAAAAAAAATAGTCCCGAGGTTTTCGGGACTATTTACTATTTCGGAAAAGTAATCAAAAAGGACAAAATCCTTTATTTGCATTTTTTTAGTATAAAATTGATTTGTTTATGTAGTTCCTACAAACAAAAGTATCAAAACCACTTAAACTAAATTAAGCTGTTTCTAAGACCTTAGGAGCAGCAGAAAGTACTACTTCAGAAGCTTCATCTTCAAACTTTCTAAAGTTCTTGATAAACGCTTTTGCTAAAAAGTTGGCTTTATAATCGTAGTCAGCCGGGTTTTCCCAAGCATCACGAGGATTTAATAATTCGAATGGAACATTTGGACATTCAACAGGAATATTCAAACCGAAAATATTATCATTTTGCATTCTAACATTATCTAACTCTCCTTTTAATGCTGCTGAAATCATTGAACGAGTGAAACGTAATTTCATTCGATTTCCTAAACCGAATCCGCCACCTGACCAACCAGTGTTCACTAACCAGACATTAGTTCCATGTTCTAACATTTTTTCTTTTAGCATTTCTGCATAATATGTTGGATGTAATGGTAAAAAAGGAGCACCAAAACAAGCCGAGAAAGTCATTTCAGGATCTGTAACACCTGCTTCTGTTCCTGCAACCTTCGCTGTGTAACCACTAATAAAATGATACATTGCTTGATCTGCCGTCAATTTTGAAATCGGAGGTAAAACACCATAAGCATCACAAGTTAAGAAGAAAATATTCTTAGGGATTCCACCTTTTGAACCAGGTTGAATATTATCAATATGGTCAATTGGATAAGAAACTCTTGTGTTTTGTGTAATCGTTGCGTCTTCGTAGTCAGGTTTGTTTGTACCTTCAAAGAATTGAATATTCTCTAATATTGCCCCCGAACGAATTGCATGATAAATATCAGGTTCTCCTTTTTCACTTAGGTTAATGGTTTTAGCATAACATCCGCCTTCAAAGTTGAAAACGCCATCATTTGACCAACCGTGTTCATCATCACCAATCAATTTTCGATCTGGATCTGCGGAAAGTGTTGTTTTTCCCGTACCAGAAAGTCCGAAGAAAACAGCAACATCACCTTTTTCTCCAACATTTGCAGAACAGTGCATTGACAATACATCACGCTCTAATGGTAAAATATAATTTAAGACAGAGAAAATACCTTTTTTAATTTCGCCTGTGTAACCAGTTCCACCAATAATGATTTCTTTTTCTGTAAAGTTGACAATTGCAAAGTTACTCTGGCGAGTTCCATCAATGTCAGGATTTGCTTTAAAACCTGGTGCACATAAGATTGTCCATTCAGGATTAGCATTCAAGATTTCGTTAGTCGTTGGACGTAAGAACATGTTGTTTGCAAACATCGCACTCCAAGAATATTCAGCTACTAAACGCAATGATAAACGATATTTATCATCAGCACAAGCATAAGCGTCACGTACATAAATCTCTTTATCGGCTAAATAATTAACGATTTTGCCTCTTAGTTGTTGATAATACATTGGTAGAATTGGTTTATTAATAGCGTTCCAATCTACGGTTTTAGAGGTAATTTTATCTTTTACGATAAAACGGTCTTTAGGCGAACGACCAGTAAACTTTCCAGTTTTGATAACTAATGCTCCTGTATCAGATAATAATCCTTGACGATTTTGAACAGTGTGTGCTACTAATTCTTTTGGACTTAAATTCCAGTAAGCGGTTTTGAATTTCTTGATTCCCAAATCAGCTAAAGAAGTATTTGGATTCTTCATTCCATAATTTTTCATAATTGTCCTTTTTGTTAGTGAAATGATAAATTAGTTATTATCGGTAGTTAATTACTTTCCGAATGCAAACATTTGATAATAACTCATCATTTTTGTAAGTGAATGTGATGCAAAATTAGGAGGTAAAATGATACAACACAACCCCTTTAGCGAAAATTCGCTAACTTTTGCACCTTTTTTTAAAATCAAAGCGAAGACTTAGTCTATATTTTAAACTATTAAAACATTGATAATGAGCAACTTAGTGTCATATAAACACATAAGAACTGTTTTTTGTGCTATATTTTGTTGGTTAAGTTATTACCAAATAACATTTTATGAAATGTTTTAAATAAAAAATTAATAGTGTAAGAAAAATCAATATTTTCCAATCAAATCAAATTTCATATATTTTACTTTTATCAATAAAACAACACTTCCTCTAAAGACGAAAAAATAATTAATTTGATTTAGTGACAAACATATGACAAATTCAAGTTAAAATATTTTCTCATTCTACTGTCAATTATAAATATTTAACAGAATCTTTGTCCATTTTACATAAAAAAAGGATTTTGATACAAATTTAAAACCTTAAATCACTTCACTCCGAAATTGATATTTCATCAAAATCCATAAAGTATCATTGATTTCCCCCAAAAAAAAAAAGTGTAGCAGTTCGTTTTGTGTGTAAATAATGTCTATTAATACATAAATTTGTACTTTTATTAACTAAATATTAACAAAAATGGCTTAAAACTTGACTACTATCAACTGAATTTCTAAATTGTCTTTTCTTTTAGAATTACTAAAACATTTATGACAACAACATTAGTTACAGGATTTGTGGTTTCTATCATATTTACCTTTTTGAGTTTAGTTCATTTTTATTGGGCATTCTCGGGTAATATGATGCACGAATATGTCATACCTGAAATCAATAACGAAAAACTTTTCTCCCCTTCTAAACTAATGACAATTGCGGTAGGCTTAGGATTATTAAGTTTTGCGTTTATTATTTTAGGTCATATTGGTGTTTTTGAATTATTATTTCTAAATAATATTTTTCGATATGGAACGTGGTTAATTGCCTTAGTTTTCTTCGCTCGTGCTATTGGTGATTTTAAATATGTAGGTTTTTTCAAAAAAATTAAAGATACCAAATTTGCTTTTTGGGATACACGCATATACGCTCCACTTTCTCTATTGATTTCTATTTTGATAATATTAGTAATATATAATAATCATACACCTTAGGTAAGCATAAAGTATGATATACTTATTTGTTTATATCTTATACCTCACACTTTATACCTTATACTTAAAATAAAATGTACTCCAAAATCGAACATATTATTAAGTTTTTAGAAAGTAACCATATTTATCTTCGTCCGCTCATAAGAAGTGATTTAGATCACCGGTTTATAGCTTACTTTCATACAACTACTCGTTCGTTGACACAACTGAAACTTCCTAAAAATCCGACACAACTTAATAATTGGTTTGAAACGATTACAAATGATCCTACTCGAATGGATTTTATTATTTCACAACAGAGAGATATTGAGTTAGTTGGTACGATTTCTTTGACGAATATTGATTTGTATAATCGTTCTGCAAATTTGTCAATTATCATTCCTCGCAAACACTATCATAATAAAGGAATTGGTTCAGAAGCTATTTTTTTGTTGTTGTTATATGTCTTTGAAACATTGAATCTCAATCGAGTTCATATCCAGATTCCTACTTATAATAGTTTAGCAATTGCGGTTGCGAACAAAATTGGTTTTAAGCAAGAAGGCGAATTGCGACAAGCTTATTTTGATAAAAATGAATATCACAATGTCTTACAGTTTGGTATTCTGAAAACAGATTTTGAAGAAAAAAAGATGACAGGAGATTATTTGAAGTTTAAAGATTTTTAGAGCATGTCTAAATTTCTATTGGCTGAAAACCAATACTTTATGAACTTGACTTCAAAATAATTGATTTTCAACTCAAAATAAATTTTAGACAAGTTCTTAGTAAAATAAGTAAGAGGTAATTTTACACTTTAACTGACTTGTAAATTTACTGTGACTAAAAAGGTCGAAAAACATTGTGTTTTTCGACCTTTAAAATACTTATTTAGGACTTAGAATCTTAGTTTCCTAACATTACAGGCATTACCAACATCATGATGTCTTCGCCATCTGGTTGATCACTTGGCAATAAAATTCCTGCTCGGTTAGAATTAGACATTTCTAATTTCACATCGTCTGTATCTAAGATATTTAACATTTCTGCTAAGAATTTTGCATTGAAACCGATGCTTAATGGTTCGCCTTCGTAGCTACAAGGTAATTGTTCTGTTGCTTCGTTCGAGAAATCTAAATCTTGTGCTGAAACAGTTAAACTTCCTGCTGAGATATTTAAGACAACTTGATTTGTTGTTTTATTTGCATAAATCGCAATACGTTTCAATGATGCTTGAAAATCTTTACGATTGATAGTCAGTACATTTGGATTTTCTGTTGGAATTACAGCGTTATAGTCTGGATAACGTGCATCAATCAAGCGACATACTAAATTCACCGAACCGAAAGAGAAAAATGCATTAGCACGATTGAACGACAAATTCACTTCATCATTAGCATGTAAGCTATTTTTCAATAAATTCAATGCTTTTTTGGGTACAATGAAATTTTCTGTAATACTACTTTCTAATTCTAAATACGTGTACTTCACTAATTTATGTGCATCTGTTGCAACACAAGTCAATTCAGCATTACCAACACTGAAATAAACACCTGTCATTGCTGGACGCAAATCATCATTACTTGTTGCAAACAATGTTTTTCCAATCGCATTCATTAATGATGATGATGGTAATTCTACCGAACTCACTTCATCAGGTTGTGGAATTGTTGGAAAATCTGCACCATCTTCACCTGCTAATTTATACTTACCATAAGCTGATTTAATGCTAATCGCAAAATTGTCTTCATCAACTGAAAACGTAATTGGCTGTTCGGGCAAAGCTTTCAAGGTATCCAACAAAATTTTCGCAGGAATCGCTACTTCTCCACTTCCACTTGCTTGAATTTCCATCTCGGTAGAAATCGAGGTTTCTAAGTCTGTTGCTGCTATTTTTAACGTATTTCCATCAATGGTAAATAAAAAATCTTCCAAAATTGGTAATACAGGATTTGAACCAATTGCACCACTTGCGATTTGTAGTTGTTTCAAAAGATCTGCGGAGGATACACTAAATTTCATATTGTAAAGTATATATGTTAAGAATTAGATGTAAAAAGTCTAATTCTATAAATGTTATTTAAAAAGACAAAAATAGCATTTTTTGTCATTATATTCATTATAAAATATTAACATCTTATGGGCAAATTTGGAAATCAAGCTGGTTACAAAATTTAAGTAACTATTCCGCACTTCTAATATTCTGTGTTTAATTGAGTTAAAACTCAATTCTTTAGATGTTGTTTCATGTTTCGTTGATATTAAATTTAAAAACGAAAATATTAGGTTTCGCTTTGCAAAACAATCATCTCACGCAGATTTCGCAGATTCACGCAGATTTTTCATTAACAAAATCATTTGGTTGTTTATCAATTTTTGCCAGTAGCGGCTGTCTTTATGCCGTCTTTGTTTGAAATTGTTTACGGCAGCTAAAGACAGCCGCTACATAAAACAATAATTTTTGCTTTTGGCAAAAATTGTCAATGAACCAATCATTTTTTTTATCAAAAAAAATCTGCATAAATCTGCGTGAAAAAAGCATTTTGTAAAGCAATTCGTGCTTGTTCTTCTTGTTTTAATTCATAATCTCGATTAAAAAACAGGATGAAAGCACCAATTATAAAAATTACTAATATGGTTAGGTTACGTTTTATCATTTTAAACAATATAGATTTTAATAATGAATGATGAGCAATAAATAAGTCAATGGTATGATTATTTCACCAACTTTAAAGGTAATTCAAAATTTCTTTTTGACACCATGAACCTAATTAATATCTCAATTTCTAAAAAACGGTTTAAAGAAATTTTATTAAAAAAAATAAGGTTGTCCTTATTCCTTGTAAATTTGTTAAAAATTATATATATAATTTCCTCAAATAGTGAACAGACTTTTTAAATCCATCAAAAAATGGATTCATATAAATTAACCAAAATTAAGTTCCAAAAACAAAGATATAAGATGAAAATATTAACAACAATTATTACTTTATTTTTGACCAATTTAGCATTTGCACAGAGTTTTTATTTTGGTGCAGATATGTCTTATGTCAATGAAATGGAAGATTGTGGAGCTAAATTTCATGAACGAGGTATTGCAAAATCTCCTTATGAAATCTTTGAGAATTACAATTGTAATTTAGTCAGATTACGATTATGGAATAATCCTAATTGGTATCAGAATTTGAATGAAGGAAAGATTTACAGCGATTTAGATGATGTAAAACGAGCAATTGCAAAAGCCAAAGCGCACAATATGTCGGTATTGTTAGATTTTCAATTATCCGATACTTGGGCAGATTCTAAAAAGCAAGTCGTACCAAAAAACTGGGTAAATATTGTTGATGATACGGAACGATTAAAAGATACTTTATACGATTATATTTTTCAGACTTTGTTAGAATTACAAACTGAAAATCTATTGCCAGAAATGGTACAAATTGGTAATGAGACGAATAAAGAAATCTTATTACCAAAAACCACTGATGCAACTTGGAAAATGAATTGGGAACGGAATGCAATTTTGTTCAATAGTGCGATTACAGCCGTTCGAGATTTTGAAAAAATGTTTAATAAAAAGCTAAAAATCATGCTACATATTTCATCTCCCGAAAATGTAGAATGGTTTATCAATAGTTTTATCGAAAATGGTGTTACAGATTTTGACATAATCGGAATTTCCTATTGTTGGGCTTGGCACAAACCGACATCAATTAAAGCGACTGGCGAAGTTATCCGAAATCTACGAGCAACTTATCCCAAAAAATCGGTAATTATTGTAGAAACTGGCTACATTTGGACAACTGAATCAAATGATGAAGCTCCGAATATTGTCCGTGAAACGCATCCTGATTTTAGTCCTGCAACTCCAATAAATCAACGAGATTGGTTGATTGAAATGACACAAGAAGTCATTAATAATGGTGGTCAAGGCGTTGTTTATTGGGAACCTTGTTGGGTTTCTACATCTTGTTCGACACTTTGGGGAAAAGGTTCACATCAAGAACATGCCACGTTTTTTGATTTTAATAATAATTTATTGATTCCTGGTGGCATTCAGTTTATGACACACGAATATGATTTTACGAAAGAAACTATCGAACCAAACAATATTAGTATTTTGACGAATAGTTTTTCGGGAGAAATCATGATAGACCTGAAAAAAGCCGAACCTATTATGTTTAAGATTTTTAATGAAAAAAATCAACTGTTACAAGTTGGTAATTCTAATAATAAATTGACCTATTTAAGGATAAATAATATGCCTTTTGGAGTATATAAAATCGTAATTCATACGAAAGAAGAAAAGCAGGAAAAGGTTTTTAAATATAATGATATATAGAAATTGATTGTTAAATGAGACAAATTTGTGTAAATGATTTGTCTCGTTTAACGTATAAATCATATCAGTTTTCAATATCTATTTTATATCAGAACATAGCTTCACAGTATTTCTACATTCAACTTTTCTCGCATCATTTGAATCATTTCCAAACTCGATTCTTTCAACTCAAATTCCGAAATATCAACCTTTTCTCTTATATCAAATTCAGCAGCTCGAAACGCCATTTTACTATCAATAACTTCCGTAGCAGAAAAGTGAAAATTGGTAATTCCGATACTTTTAAAATGATGAACATTTTGAGGATTTACGCCACTTCCGACCATGATTTGGATTCGATTATCAGCTTGTTTGACCAATTTTTCTAACATTAGTAAACTATCAATCGCTTTCGGTTTTCCGCCAGAAGTCAGAATATTATCAACACCGATTTTCATCAAATCATCTAATCCTTTTTCTAAATCATTACATCTATCAAACGCTCGATGAAAGGTCACTTTCATTGGTCGAGATAATTTGATTAATTGCTGTGTTCTTGTTGTATCAATCGTTCCATCAATATTCAATAAACCAAAAACAACACCTTCTACACCAATTTTTTTACAATGTAAAATATTGTTTTTCATAATTTCAAATTCCAAATCGGAATAAAAAAAATCGCCACCTCTCGGTCGAATCATTACAAAAACAGGAATTGTCAAATACTTTTTAACGATTTCAATCATTCCAAAACTTGGCGTTGTTCCACCTTCGAGTAAGTTATCACAAAGTTCGACTTGATTTGCTCCGCCTTTTTGGGCATTTAGGCAAGAGTTAATTCCGTTGGTACAGATTTCTATTCGCATATTAGTTGAAAAATTAGTTTATTATAAAATATTAGAAATGAATTTATAGTTATTTTAATAACCTGTCTTGACACATTTACTCATACACTCAGCAAAAACAATATAAACCATTATCTAATAACATTTCAAAATCAAAACTATGAAACTAATCAAGATTAGTTTGTATCTCTTTTGCGTACTTTTTTTAATGACCAATTGTAGAACTTTTCTGAAAGAAATCCAACAAGAAATCAAACAGATGGGAAAATCCGATGAAAAATATCGTAGGATTTTGGTTTATGCTAAAGAAGGAGATAAAAATACTTTTTCCGTCGATAGCTTGATTCATCATCCCGAAGCATTTAAAAAACGACAATTGAAAAAAGGAATGATTACGAAAGAGACAGTTGACACACTTTGGTATTACCAAGATCCTATTGACAGTAATAATCAACTTCGTTTAGTTGAAATTATTTAAGAATATGGTTTTCCTGGTGTAAAAGAAATTGGTTCATATTCGTATCATATGAATGTTGGTGTAATGCTTTTGCACTCGATGCGACAAGAAAAATTATTGAATCCAATCTTAAAACAAGCCTGTTTAGACGGCAAATTGAAAGCACGAGAATATGCTAATTTTTACGATAGATGTTGTATGGTAAATGGTCGATATATCTTATATCAAAGTGCTTATTATAACCCAAATCGTTGTATCGAGGACTTGGAATTAACTAACAAAGCACGAGCAGAAATTGGTTTAAAACCATTGAAACAACGTAAAAATTGTCGAAAATAATCGATTTGAAGTTTACGAAAGTTCTAAACTTTTTCGATAGGACAGAAAATAAACATCTTTTCATTCCGTGTTTTTATTAGTATCAATTGCACCGTCACTTTAGTGCGGTGATAGAAATGCTAACAAAATAATCGGGCTTTTAGCCCAACACATAAATGATCTTGTGTAATATGTTGGGTTAAAACCCACATTTGTTCACAATTTTTAATCACCGCACTAAAGTGACGGTGCAATTGATGTTTAATCATCAATGCTTTATAAATAAATTTATTGCAAAATCTAATTAATTTATTCTGTGTCTTATCGAAAGAGTTCTAAACTTTCGTAAACTTTACATTTTGTAAATGATACTTTGAAAATTTTGAAATTTGTAAAATGAGAAATTACCAGTTTTTAATTATAATCGTTGTCTTCTTATTAAATAGTTGCAAACAAAAGGAAACGTACATTACCATCAATTCCAACCTTTCGGAACTGAAAGAACAACGGTTTGAATATGGACAAATTTTCGATTTGAAATTTGGCGCTGTGAATTATACAGTTGATTCGTTTGTTTTATTGGTTAATGGTCAAAAACATCGAACGGATAAGTTGACATTGGACAAATCAAATGTTGATTACGGTGTCAATTCCTTGAAAGTAACCTACTATTATGACAATGGAAAAACGATGGATGAATATGGACAAATCAATGTTTTATCTTCCAAACAAGAAACGCCAATAACGTATAACGTTCAAAAAGAAATGTATCACAATCCCAAAAGTTTTACGCAAGGTTTGTATTATGAAAATGGAATTTTGTTTGAGAGTTCTGGGAATTATAATGCTTCTTTTATTGCCAAATATCCTTTAGGAAGTAAAACGTATACGACGCAAACTAAAACTGAAAACAAGTATTTTGCAGAAGGAATTGTGCGATTAGGCGATAAGATTTACCAATTGACTTGGAAAGAAAGAACAATTTTGATTTATGATGCGTCAACTTTGGAGTTACAAGGTCAAATGGCGATTCCTGGTTCGGTGAAAGAAGGTTGGGGAATTTGTACCGATGGTAAGTATTTGTTTATGACCGATGGAACACAATATTTGTATAAAACAGAAATCGTTGATAATCAAATCCGAATTATTGACGCAAAGCAAATTGTTGGTAAACAAAACCTTTATGCTCGACTAAATGAATTGGAATATATCGACGGATTTATTTATGCAAATGTTTGGGGACAACCTGTGATTTTAAAGATTAATCCGAATGAAGGAATCGTCGAAGGAATTTTAGATTTGTCCACATTAGCAACAGGTTATCCGAAAGAACATGTATTGAATGGTATCGCTTATATTGATAAAAATACGCTTTTAGTTACAGGAAAATATTGGGACAAAATGTATCAGATTGGAATTAGTGAACCGTTGCAGTAATTTACTTTGTATACATTTTTTATTTTGCAAATGTATCTGTTTCATAAGGTTTTCTATACCTTTCGTCCAAAGATTAGAACCAAACGAATAGATTTATTGTCAAATAAAGAGAAAATTTAAATCTTGCAATTATTAAGAAATAACAACTTTCAATAAAAAATTATGAACGTACAAGAATTAACAACATTTTTACAAGCTCGTGCTGGAGAAGCACCTGTAATGGACTTATCTATCAAGTTAAATTTAAAAGGTGAAGGCTTTGTCCATGTAGAAAGTCGAGGCGAAAAAAACGTCGTCACTAATGAAGATTTGCCAGCAGATTGTACAGTAACAATCAGTCCAAAGAATTTTCAAAAGCTAATCGCAGGTGATTTAAATCCAATGATGGCCGTAATGATGGGAAAAATAAAAATTGATGGCGATATGTCTGTCGCTATGAAATTAAAAAGCATGTTTGGACAATAATGTATCACGCTTGTCCCGAAATCTCGGGAAAGTTGTACTTCGATGAAAAAAGTCCATCATTTTCAAAAACTGAAAATGATGGACTTTTTGTTTTGTACTAAATTCAACTTAGCACTACTTTTCCACCAAAACCGCATCTTCCAACAAATACATTAATTGATTCACATCTTTAGAATTCAATACCAATTTTCCTTTGATTGTAATCGGTTTTGCGGTGTATTTTACCGTTGTTCCTTTCTTTGCAAAAACTTCCATAACCGTTTCTGGACCAGCTCCGCCGCAGAAGTAACACAAGTTGTACGGATAAGCCGAAAACACAAAATAACCTTGTCGCTGATAACCTTCGACAGGAATAATGTAACCTTCAACCGTAATTATTTTTCCAGCTAATGCTTTCACTTCTTTACCAAAAATCGGTACATCAATCGGATAACCAAAAGTTGGATCTTTCTCACTTTTGAAGGTTACTTTACTCAATGTTTTCCAAATTCCTTTTAAACCAGGATTTGTTTCCATTGGCAATGTTGCACTCGAAAAAATCAAAATTCCAATAAAAAGTAAACTGATTTTCAATAGTTTATTCATTATAAATATTATCGGTCAAGACCTGACAGGTTTTAAAAACCTGTCAGGTCTAAATGTGTAGAAAATTAACCTCGTGTCAAAGTCGTAGAAATATCCATTCTTGAAGCACGAATTGCAGGAATCAAAGCAGCAATAAAACCTAAAGCAATCGCACCAGCCAACAGATACCATTCTTCCACTAAGAATAACGAACTTGAAAAATCGTATTGATAGCTTTCTTCTAACGTACCTTCTAATAGATACATTGCGAAGTGACTCAAACCGATACCGATTAAATAACCCAAAATCGCCAAAATTACACCTTCTAAAATGACTAAAAAGAACAATCGTAAAGGTGTTGCTCCCATCACTCGCATCAACGCCAATTCGTATTGTCGTTCTTTCAAAGAATTAAACAGTGAAATAAAAATGCTTAATCCAGAAACTGTAATAATGATAATCGCCAAAATACGTAACACATCAATTCCATTTCCTGTCAATTCATACAAACGAGCGGTTTGCATTGCTGGCGAAGTTGCCATCATTTTGGTCTGTTTATTAATCAAATTCGGAATCGTTAACACGCCAAATTTGTTACGACAAAAGACCAACATCGAAGTCACTTCACGACTTGCCGAGTCAATCGGTTCGCCTTCCATCTCATGAACGCCCCAAACCGTTTCAGAACCAGTCAACAACAATTGGTCAATCACAGAACCAGTCGGATTCAAAATACCAACAACTTTCAGTGGTTTATCTTCATGCATATCACCTTCGCCACCAACTCCGTGAGCAGAAAAGAAAACATCACCAACTTTCATTTCCAAACGTTCTGCGACAACACTTCCGATAGTTACTTCATACTTCTTTTCCCAGAGTTTTCCGTCTGCCAATTCCGCTTTGTATAAGTTCGGATAAGCGTGTGTCGTTCCCACGATTCTATGTCCCATATGACTATCGCCAGACGAAACAGGAATGACTTGTTTGATATATCGACGAGCCATCGGCTGCGACATAAATTCCTTAAACTCGTTCAAATTTATATTTCCAGTCGGATTATCAATGTGATACATTGACGACAACACCAACTGTAACGGACTTCCTTTTGCTCCAATAATCAAATCGACACCAGCTTGATTTTTATCAAACTTGTCCTCAATTTGTGTCGTAACCAAAAGCAAAATAGAAATCAAACCAGTTCCCAACGCCAAGAGCAACAAACTCAATAACATCGACAACGGTTTACTAATTATATTTTTCCAACTTAATGATAGAATGTTCAATTTAGTTTAAGTAGTTGTTTAGTTTAAGTAGTTTAAGTAGTTCGATAGTTTTCAGTAGTTTCCGAAATAACACGTTGGAACTACTAAAACTACTAAAACTACTGAAACCACTTAAACTACAAATTTATTTGATTTTCAAAGTGTTCTTTTAATCGAGTATCGTGCGTGACAATTAGCAGCGTAGCGTTTTGTTCTTTCGCTTGTGTTTCCAATAGTTTCAGCACTTCCGTGCAATTGTCATCATCGAGTGCAGAAGTCGGTTCGTCTGCCAAAATCACTTCTGGTTTATTAATCAAGGCTCGTGCGATAGAAACCCGTTGTTTTTCCCCTTCACTCAATTCGTTCGTTTTAGATTTTAGTTTGTGACCTAAATTCAAACTGTCTAACAATGATTGAATCCGACTTTTATCTTGCGGCTCATTCGCCAAATATTGAGCGATTTGTAGATTTTGCTCAACTGTTAATGCTCCAACAAAGTGCGGTTTTTGAAAGATGATTCCGATGTTTTTACCACGAAATTGGTCTAATTTGGCGGAAGCCAGATTTTGAATTTCTGTATTTCCAATTTGAACTGAACCGTTTTTCGGCCGCAAAAGTCCACCTAACAAGTGTAACAAAGTCGTTTTTCCACTTCCAGATTGACCTAACAGCAGCCAATGTTCACCACTTTGGCAGTTAATATTTGGAAATTTCATTTCTTCGTTAGAAGATTGATATGAAAAAGATAAGTTTTTGGTAATTAGCATTTTTTGCAGATTATAAACTTGACAGATTTTGACCTGTCCCGAAACCTCGGGAAAATCTGTCAAGTTTGTTGTATAAGTATTCCAAACAAAGATAAAAGGAATTTTCAAGGAATTAACAACGAAAGATTTTAAAGGTTGGTTAAGATTAATGTGATTTGTAAGATTAAATTACGGCTTTGCCTAAAATAACAAAAGCTCTCACAAATTGTGAGAGCTTTTTGTTGGCCCACTAGGGCTCGAACCTAGACTCTTCTGTACCAAAAACAGACGTGTTGCCAGTTACACCATGGGCCAAACATGGTTGCTTTTTTATTAAAGCGATGCAAAGATAATATGCAATTTTAATTTGTGCAAATATCTTTATAATTTTTTTGATTTTTTTGAATCCATAAATTCAAGTCTTTCAAAATCAGTAACTTACAAACTTCAATCAATATGATTTAGTTCACAATAATTGTTATTTTTATAAAAAATCTTCTAATAATAATAATTTAGCAGCATAAATGGTATTGTCTTTATCTAATTCGGCTTTCGCTAACTGATGTAAAACATCAATTGGATTTTCTGCTAATCTTAATTTTTGAATCGCTGGTTTTTGTAATAATTCCTTAGCATTGTCCAAAGTTGGCAATTCAAATAAACCTGCTAATTGTCCTAAGTTGTTGCCAGTCAAAACTTTGCTGTTTTTGATATTGTCAGGTAAAGCATCATAACCGATGACTAATTTTGGAACTGGTTGAAAAACTTTAAAAATCGCATCACCACTGGCTTTGGTATAAAATGCTCGACCTAAACGACCAACTAAGTTGATTTTTTGTGGATCAATTCTACCTTCTTCATCAAAAATATATTCTGCCAAATGTAATCGAACAATTTCGCAGATAATCAAATGTCCAGCTCCGCCTTCATTGCCTAAAGGCAAAATTTCTTTTACAACACATTCAAACTGAACGGGCGATTCTTTGACTCGAAATGCTTTGACTTTATCGGATGCAATTGGCGTTAAGCCAGATTTTTCAAATTCATTTACATCAGAAGAAAAACTAACGGAAGCGACAGCCATTTGTCGAACAATTTCGTGCGGAACGACATTTATAACAACTTCACGAGTTTTTTCAATGTTATGTAAAGTATCTTTTGTGGTGTTGTCGGATACTTTTCGATTCGATGAAAATACCATAATCGGTGGATTCGAGCTAAACACATTAAAGAAACTGTAAGGTGCTAAGTTCGGATTGCCGTTTTCGTCAACCGTACTGGCGAAAGCAATCGGTCGAGGTGCGACAGAACTGACCAAATATTGATGTAATTGTGGTGTTGGTAAATCTTTTGGATTGTAGCTTTTCATTTTTGTTAGTGATTATTTTTTATAAAACGTGATTAATACAAAATTAGCGGATTATTTGTTTTGGTTTCGTTTATTTTATGGCAAATTTAAAAATAGATAAAAATGAATGTAATAACGGTTCACGATAAGGTTTTTGAGGCATACATTTCTAAAAGTGAGATTGCGGAAAGAATCGAAGTGTTAGGGAAAGAAATTACGGAAACATATCGAACAAAAAATCCAATTTTATTAGTCGTTCTGAATGGTGCGTTTATGTTTGCTTCGGATTTGGTGAAACACTTGGATTTTGATTGTGAAGTTCACTTTATTAAATTGTCGTCTTACGACGGAATGGAATCAACAGGAAATATTAAAACGGTAATTGGTTTAAATGAAAATATTGAAAATCGTCCGATTATTATCGTGGAAGATATTGTTGATACTGGAAAAACTTTGTTTGCACTTGTGCCTGAATTGAAAAAAATGCGTCCTAAATCTGTTGCGATTTGTACTTTATTACAAAAAACAGAAGCATTAACAGTTGATTTGAAAGCGGATTATATTGGATTTGAAATTGAAAATAAGTTTGTAGTCGGTTATGGTTTGGATTATGATAATTTGGGTCGAAACTATCCGATGATTTATCAATTGAAAACAACGTAAAGACTGATAAATCCGTTTTTGCTGAAAAATCTATGACAATTAATTTCGTTTTTCAATCGCAAATCGTAACTTACGTATAGAAAATAATTTTATTCATTAGTAGAAATAAATCAATAAAATGAGAACCTTATTTTTCGCCTTAGCGATTTTTAGTATTGGATTTGTAGGTTGTAAATCAACAGAACCTGACGAATCTCAACAACAAGAACAACAAGAAGAAGAATTGAATAGTCGAAATATTGCTACTCAATCTTCTAATACGGTAGATGTCACTTTAAAAGAGGTTATTAAAGGATTCCAAAATCAAGATACTGAGACTTTAAACAAATATATAGATAAAGAAAAAGGACTATATTACATACAATCTACTCAAGGTGCTTACAGCGAATGTATTCATTATTTCGACTCAAAAAAAGTAATGGAAGATAGTAAAGAATCAAGCGAATACGACATTAATCCTATGAAGTATTTATTAGATTATTTCAACAATGTAAATACTAAAGAAATGGAAGTATTTACAGAAGATTTATTCGGTGTTGAAGCGTGTGGTTTTGAAGAAGAAGGATTTTTTGTGGATAGTAATAAAGCCGATTTAAAACTATTGACTGATATTTATACAATGAATACAGAAAGAGATGATAAAGAAATTGAACCTGATGAATTGGTAAAATTAGGAGAAACTCAAAATGAAGTGACAAAAACTGTTTTTATTGGTGATGGAGAAATGGCTTATACGTTTTATTTTACACAAAAAAATAATAAATGGTATTTGACAATTATGGATTTAAGAGACTGTGATACATAAATTATTAATATCTCAATAATTTGAAAATCTACTTTTCTTATCTGTAAGAAATTTAGTAGTTTGTTTAAGACAATTAATTTTAAGGAATAAAAAATATGATGAGTTTATATTATTATATATAATAATATAAACTCATTTTTTTATCACATTAAACCGTATTCGTAAATATATTATATGATTATAAATAATTTAAAATCTTGATAATCAAATATTTAAAAACAAATCTATACGCTTAGGTATTCAATAATCAATGTCACACAACATATACATATTAAACATAATTAAAATATGTTTTTAAATTATATTTGTCCTATATTCAATTAGAAGATGTTAATTTTTTCTACAATATTAAGGGTTTAAAAAATGCTCAATAATTAGGTTTTGTATTGAGGCAATACAGTGATGCTTATTTAACCGCTTCTAAGGAAGCGGTTTTTTATTTCAAAAAATTACATAAAATCTTAATATAATGTTAAACCTAAACATTAACATTATAGAATTATTGAAAATAATAAAAGTGATAATTTTTTTCATTTCAAAATAATAGTGATAGGATAGAATAATATTTGGTTTCTTATATTCATTTTTTTTGATAAATATAATTCTACATATGACGACCAAATTAAATTTTAAATACTCTCTTAACTAAGAAACTCTATAGAATTGA
Organism: Saprospiraceae bacterium; assembly: GCA_045106825.1. Lineage (GTDB taxonomy): Bacteria > Bacteroidota > Bacteroidia > Chitinophagales > Saprospiraceae > CAWVWD01. The sequence continues at coordinate 23,855 of JBGCFH010000181.1, forward strand.
CGTTGATTATAAATTTTTAAAAAACTATCCCTTCATTTTTTTTTGAACCCAAAAAGCCTTAAAATTGCATTGTTATTCGAGACCAGGTTTTTTTAATTTATATAACCTATATAATTGTTAGAAGTAATGTATCATATAATTATCTAAAATTTATGATTCTATTATATATATTCAAATATCTTAATATATTCTTTATTATTCCTTTCAATAAAATCTCTATTAACATATCTATTAATATTTTTGTACAATTTAAATCTTTATTATTATGAAAAAATCATTATTTATTGCTTTGGCATGTGCTTTTGTTATGAGTTTTGCTTCTTGTGAGAAGTGTGTAGAATGTACTTATGATGTAAATGGTACATCTTTTCCTAGTGAACTTTGTGGAAACAGTGACGAAGTTGAGGCATTCCAAACAGCAGCAGAAGCTGCAGCGGTATTAGCAGGTACAACTGCAACATGTGTTGATAAGTAATTACTAAGTATTTTATATTTAAAAAAAAACCTTGAGGTATTCGTACTTCAAGGTTTTCATTTTTATATCATTTATTTCCCAAACATTTGTACCCAATAATATGGTATATCACTAACTTGACCAACTTCATAACAAGCTGTATATTTCCAATCAGGATTCAAAATATTTTTACGATGTCCACGACCTTCAATACCAGAATCCACTAACAATATCATCACCGAACGACGTACTTTATCTGGTCCACCAACTAAATTTTCATTAGAATCCGTCAAGTCAGAAGCATACTTTTTACCTCTATCCCAAGGCCAACCGCCATCACTTCCTTGATGGTCAATACTTCCTTTTTGCTTTCCTTCATCACCATGTTTTTTAGATGCTTTGTATAATCCTTTATGAGGTTGTAACGTAGCCATTGATTCGGTGCTTTTTAGTTCTCGAATAAGTTCTTTTGCAGTCTTGATTTCGTTACCAATCATCGAAGCATCTGACCAACGATCCGTTTTTAATTCATAAATATATTTCTCTACATATTCGATATAACCTTGTGGATTAGAACGAACTAAGTTCAGTTCTTTAATCATTTCTTTCTCTCTTTCCGTCATGTAAGTTTCACCTTTTGCGGTGTCAATTCCATCGCTTTTTGTCGGTGTATTATCCGAAGAAGATGGCGTACAAGCAGCAATAAATAAAATGGCAATTAGCCAAAAGTAATTTTTCATGTTTTTTTTGTTTGAATGTTTTTTTGAACGCTCGAACATTTAAACATTCGAACACTTGAACATTTAAGTATTTCTAAATTGATTTGGTGTTTTTCCTGTCCAACGCTTAAATGAACGGCTGAACGCAGAGACTTCCGAATAATCTAATAAGTAAGCAATTTCAGAAACGGTTAATTGAGGATTTTTAATATAATCCATCGCAAATTGTTGTTTCAAGTTATCTAATACCGATTTGTAGGTTTTTTGTTCTGATTTTAGGCGACGTTGAAGCGTTCGGACACTTAGGTTTAAGTTTGCTGCAACTTGTTCAATCGTTGGAAATTCTGGTTTTACAAGGTTTAAAATCGTTTGCTTGACAATTGTTGAAAATCCCGATTGTTGTTCCATTGTTGCTAACTTAAACTCTGCATGTTGCACTAATATTTTTAATAAATTATAATCACTTGTGATAATTTTTTCTTGAAATAAGCGATTACTAAAAAATAAAGACGTGTATTGATAATTAAAATCAACAGCACATTTGAAAATTCGTTGATACTCCTCTATTTGATTAGGTTGTTTGTAATGAAATAATAATTTGGTTGGATAGTGTTTTTGATGTGTCAAGGTGTGTAATTCTTTAATCGTAAACACCACAATTCCATCAACAGTATGTTGCACACTTTCGGGCGATTGCGTTTGCCACAAGTCACTTGGCGTAATTCGTAATTCTATTTCATCATCATGTTCATGTAATGAAAAAGGTAAAGCTTGACAACCCAAATTCGAGAACTGTATCATAAAATCAACAGCTTGTCGAACAGTTTCACTGGATTGAGCAATTTGTACAATCAAACCAGCAGCAGACAAACTTAAATATTCACCAATATGTAAACCGAAAAACTTATCCTTCGTTTGTTTTAATGCATTTTCTAAAACAGCATTGTAAGTTGACACTTCTAACCGTAAAGTTTCATCATTCAACTCATTCATTGTCAATCCTGTAAGTTGAAGTAAGTCTTTCTGATTTGCACCTTGTTGCTTTGCAAACTGAATTATATTAGCAATATACCTTGCACCAAATGTCATAATTGAAATCTATTTATGCTTAAAGATACCGTTATAAATTTGATGATTAAAAACATTATAAAAAATCATTTTAAGGTTTCCTAAATTAGGATTACAAAAGGTCGTATAACTTCGTATTTTTGTAAAAAATTATACTTCATCACCGAATAATCGGGATAAATATTTTATACTTTATACTTACAAAAGATGCTAATTAAAAATATCAAAACCTTAGTTCAAGTTCGTGACGCTTCGCATCCAAAAATGTTAAAAGGAGAAGCAATGAGGGATTTGCCAACAATTGATAATGCTTTTTTATTAATTGAAAATGAGCGAATTATTGATTTCGGAACAATGGATAATTGTCCAACTCACGGAGGCGAAATTATTGATGCAACTGGTAGAATGGTTTTCCCAACTTGGTGTGATTCGCATACACATTTGGTGTTTGCAGGAAGCCGAGAACAAGAGTTTGTGGATAGAATTAATGGTTTAACTTACGAAGAAATCACCGAACGAGGCGGTGGAATTCATAACTCTGCCAAACGATTACAACATGCAACGGAAGAAGAATTATACGAAAGTGCCATGACTCGCTTACGTGAAATTCGAGCATTCGGAACAGGTGCTGTAGAAATCAAATCTGGTTACGGATTGACAACCGAAAGCGAATTAAAAATGCTTCGAGTTGCAAAACGAATAAAGCAAAATACAAAAATGCCAGTGAAACTGACATTTTTAGGAGCTCACGCTATTCCATTGACTTACAAAGATAATCGTCAAGCGTATATTGACTTGATTATCAATGAAATGTTACCAATTGTTGTTGAAGAAGGTTTGGCAGATTACTGTGATGTTTTTTGTGAAAAAGGCTTTTTTACAATGGAAGAAACAGACGAAATCCTAAAAGCTGCCGCTAAATATGGTATGAAATCAAAGATTCATGCGAATGAATTATATCTTTCTGGAGGTGTTCAAGTTGGTGTCGCAAATAACTCTATTTCTGTGGATCATTTGGAATGTATGAGTGATGATGAAATTGAAGCATTGAAAGATTCTGTTACGATGCCAACGATTTTGCCTTCGACGGCTTTCTTCCTTAGCATGGAATATGCTCCAGCTCGAAAAATGATTGATGCAGGTTTGCCGGTAGCTTTGGCTTCGGATTATAATCCTGGTTCTACGCCTTCTGGTCGAATGTCATTTGTCTTGTCTTTAGCTTGTTTAAAAATGAAAATGACACCGGAAGAAGCGATAAATGCAGCAACAATCAATGGTGCTTATGCCATGGAATTATCAGAAGAAGTTGGCAGCATTACCAAAGGAAAATTAGGAAATGTCTTTATTTCCAAACCAATTCCATCTATTGCATTTTTACCTTATGCGTTTGGCAGTGATTTAGTGGAAACGGTGATTTTGAGAGGAGAAGTTGTTTAAAAGTATGTTTTGTATTCGTTTAAACCTTCTCTGTTACAGTAAAAGGTTCAGAATCATTTGTTTAGACAGATTGAAATCAGTTATCGAACGAGGCAACTGGTCTCAATCTATTTGGATACTTATTTCTATTTTATTAATACACTAATAACTATTTGATAATCAAACTTTTAGACATAACAATTCGTATATTGGTCATTATTAATATTAATATTAATATTAATATTATACTGAAACCCTTTCATTCTTTATTAGTATATTTTTTGTAAATTCACAAAAAAACAATTCATAATGAAAAAAGCTATAAAAAAGAAAAGTCCCGTATCGTTATACTCTACATGGTGGGTCAAACCAGGTAATGAGAAAGTATTAGCGAAAGCACTAAAAAAACTTGCAAAAAAAGTGATGGAAAAGGAAGAAGGTACATTGATGTATCTCGTTCATTCTCCTCGCTATGATTTTCCAACAGTACCAAAAGGAAAAAATCCAATTCTTTCTGAACCAATGGTTCGACCTGGTACTTTAATCTTTGTTGAAAAGTATCAAGACTGGGATGCATTCAAAACACATCTTTATGGGCCATATTTTACAACATTTGTAAAAGAACATAAATCAAAATTCGTTCTTGGAGATGATGGTAACCCTTTTGTTCAAGTGGTTTTCATGAATGAAGAAGCAGGATTTGCTACAAAAGAAAAAAGTATTTATACAATGTCAAAGTAGAAAACTTTACGATTCTAAATCATTTGTATTCTAACCTTATTTTAGAATCAAACAGAACTACAGAAAGCCATGTTTTCGTTTGAGAACATGGCTTTTCAAATAAATATCTGTCATTTTAGGGAAGAGGAAATATCCATAATCAAATCATTGCGAACCATTCCCGAATGTTTGTTTTGTACGATTTTATAAGTTGTGATAAAAGTTAAAAACAATAATTTCAGCCATTATCAATTCTACCTTTAAAAATTCAGGTTCATTGATAATTTTTTGCCACCAATGCACGAATAATTAGACTTTATTCTAAATAATTTCGTATGAAGCTAAATTATCTTTTATCGCTACTCTTTCCACGAGGTTTCGGGACAGGCTGTTAACAAAATACTCATGTAGCTAAGGCTACACTCCGTTTTTGTCGCCTCGATTAG
>JBGCFH010000182.1:0-6811 GCA_045106825.1 Saprospiraceae bacterium
TTGTAAAACAACCATTAAAGCATCTTGAAAAACATCTTTTGCATCTTCAGGTGAACCACCTTTTTGCAAAATATAGTTGCTAATGCGACCAGCAAAATTCTGATAAATCGCATTTAAGACTTTATCATCTTGATTAATTAAACCTGTTATGTATTGGTTATCTCGCAATTAGGTTCTTTGGTTTGTAAGATATTTTATAAAAATCTTGTGACATCTTCCTTCTTCACCATATCAAGGAAGAAAAATTGAATGCAAACAGACGAAGATATATTAAAAACGATTCAACAAATAATTCAAAAACACTTTTCAAATCCTAAGTTAAAAGGTGCATTGATTGCTGAGGAATTAGGTGTTAGTAGAATGACCGTTCATCGTTTATTAAAACGAACTGTTGGTCAAAATACTCGAAATTATATCTTAGATATTCGCATCAAATATGCTCAACAACAATTAATACTGACTTCTAAATATGTCTATCAAATCGCACAAGAAGTTGGTTATTTTGATGCACAACAGTTTGCAAAAGTATTTAAAAAAATGACAAGAATGACACCGACAGAGTTTAGAAAAAGTAAAAAATAAGTTTTTTTCGATTGTAATGTTACCAATTAACACACTTTTACAAATTGAGACTTAATTTTTTAGATATTTAATTTTCTTATAATTTGTATTTCTACGTCATTAAAAAATTAGTCAAAATTGTATAATAAAATCTCCACCAATGAAAATGAAAACAATATCAACGATTATATTAATAATGCTTTCCATGTTGAGTTTTGCTCAACCGACTGGCGATATTGAAAAAGATACAGCTTTGGCGAATCAGTATTTTAAAACTGCCATTTTGATGCAAAATTATGATAGTGTTGCCATGTTAATCGAAAAAGCAATTTCGTTATATGAACAGCATCCATTTAATGAAAAAATATTGAGATACAAGGGAAATTTAGCGGCTATTTATAATGAAACGAATCGCCGAAAAGAAGGCGAACAATTGGCATTAGAAACGATTGAATTAGCAAAGAAAAACTTACCGAATGTGACTAATCAACTATCTTTAGGCATGGCTTATTTTACATTAAGTAGTTTTTATGGAAATGAAAATCCTAAACTTTCTATAGAATATGGATATAAAGCGATGCAATGTTTTGAAACGGGAAATCTCTCTTATTATTTCAAAGCTTCTGCTCATGTTATTCAAAAATTATCGTACTCATTTCAGTTAGATGAAATAGATTCTTTGATTACAATATTAGAAGATAAACTGGTAAGTAATCCATCTTTAGAAAAATATCAGGTTTATATTTATCAAAATAAAATGGTCTATTATTTCAAACAAAATAATTTTGAAAATGCGATTATTTATGGAAATAAGCTTTTTAATGAGAATGATAAATATAAACTGTTGAAGCCTTCTCAAATCTCGTCTTTTTATTTGACGATGGGACAAATTTATACAAATTTAAAAAAATATGAAGAAGCAATTGAATGGATAAAAAAGGCGATGGATATTACTACTGTTGAGAAAGACAATCCGAGATTTGGATCGTATTATATACATATAGGAAGAATATATGGAGAAGCTAAAAAATTTGAAAAGGCACTTCTTTTTTATGGAAAAGGAATCAAATTATTAGAAAAAGAAGCTTCAACAGTTAAGCAATTGTTGGTCAAAAGTTATTTTAATTATTCCAATATTTACTTTCAAATGGGTGATATGACAAATGCGAAAAAATACTTAAGCGAAAGTAAGAAGTATGGAATAATTCCAGCACATCATTATCAAATGAGTAAAATTTTGGCAGAACAAAATAAAATAGATGAATCTGTAGCTGAACTTCATAAAGGTTTACTGCAATATTGTACTTATTTCAAAGACGAAAATCCGCTTAAAAATCCGTCCCGATATGAAGTTTATAAAAATACAAGACAAGTAGATGCTTTTTTATATCAAAAATGTATAATGCTATATTATTCTGGCAAAGCGGAAAAAGATGCTAAAAAACTGAGGTCAAGTATTGAATTGAGTCGTTTAACAAGAGATTTGAGAACTAAAAGTTGGCAAGCGTCCAAAGGATTTGATAAATCAAGATATATTCTGAGTGATAATTTAAGTGGTACTTTTAAAATGACCTTATTGGGTGAATATGAATTGTATAAAATTGAACCTTCAGAGGCTTTATTTGAAGACTTTTTCAAAACTTCGGAACAAGTTAAAGCGATGCAACTTATGGAAACTTTGTCGCCAAGTACTTTACCCAAAACGCTTTATGAGGAAGAAAAAGAATTGTTGGAAATCATTGATAATGCTGGGAAAGAGTTGGAATTAATAATGGCTCGAAAACAAACAGATTCTATTGGTCATTATCAAAATAAGTTGTTTGAAGCAAGTTTGTCATTAGAAAATTACAATAAGAAAATTACTACGGAATATCCCAAAGTTGCGAATGATTTTTATATATCCGAATATGCCAAAATCAAAGATATTCAAACACAAATATCAGCAACAACTTTAGTGTTGTCTTATAATATTATGCGATTTGAAACACATATCGTAGCGATTAGTAAGTCGAATAAAATGATTGCGATTACGAATTTTGGACGAGATATAGAAAACATCAAAAAACTCAATGAACTTATTCAAGATCCGTTTGCTTTTCAAAATGGTGTTCGTAATGAATTTATTGATATTAGTCATGAATTGTATAAAACGTTGATTCAGCCGATTGAATCAGAGTTAGAAGGAAAAACAAGATTAATGATTGTTGTAGAAGGACAATTATTTCATTTGCCATTTGAATTATTGCTCAAAAGCAACGAGAAAAAACCGTATCACGAATTGGATTTTTTGATTAAAAATTATGAAATCAATTATCATTATTCGGCAACCGCTTTTTTGAAATTACAAGAAAAAGAAACGGTGAAAGACAATTCATTGTTGGCATTTGCACCCGTTTTTTCAAGAGGTGAAGAACTGACGGAAGCAACTCGTTCGTTGGATTTTATGATTGATAGTTTATACAAAGGAATTGACAGAAATGAATTTGTGGCTTTGCCGAGTACGAAAAAGGAAGTCAATAAAATCGCAAAAATCGTCCAATCGAATAATGGTAAAACCAATGTTTTACTTCAAAAAAAGGCAACAAAAGCTAATTTCACTAAACAATTAGACAATCAATCTTACCAATTTGTACACATTGCAACACATGGTTTAGTTAATTTCAAAAACCCAAAATTGTCCGCTTTAGCTTGTTATTCTAAAAATGAAACGATGGACAATTTGATGTATGCGAATGAAATTCAATTTAAGAATATCAATGCTGATTTGGTGATTTTGAGTAGTTGCGAAAGTGGAATTGGTCAGTTAGTAGAAGGTGAAGGATTGATTGCATTAAATCGTAGTTTCATTTATTCTGGTGCTAAGAATGTGCTATTTTCACTTTGGAAAGTGAGCGATTCGCATAGTAGCGAATTGATGATTGATTTTTATGACAACTATTTTCAAAATCAATCTTATACAACAGCTTTACGCAATGCAAAATTGAAAATGCTCGAAAATCCAACTTCGGCACAACCGAAATTTTGGTCAGCTTTTGTGTTGATGGGCGAGTAATTTAGTAGCGGCTGCTTTAGCTGCCGTTTATACGAAAACTTACGGCAGCTAAAGCAGCCGCTACTAAATAAAAAGGTCAAATACTTTTGAAGTATTTGACCTTTTTATTTTGAGTATTTGCAACGGTTTTAGCGTTTTTAAAAAGCAATTTTTCAAAAAATAAAAATAAATAATAATAAAACTGTGTCATCTGGTAACCTCACCACATTAAGGAAGTGACAATCAAAAATTTAAATACTAAAAGAAAAATTAAATGAAATATTTATCAATATTAATTATCGGATTATTAATGACACTTTCGGGTGTTATGAATGCACAAACGGGATATTCGGTAGCAGATGCTATTCCTGTAGATTTTGTAAGTTCTAATACGGTAACATTCAATAACGTTAACACTCAAAATAGCACAGGAACTTCTGACGGAACACTCGGAGGTTGTTCGACTAATCAGTTTCCTACCTTAGTTTATAAAGTTACGCTTACACAAGAAGGTGCTTTATTCGTCGAAAGTGATAATGCTATATATCACTATGCAACTAACCCTGTAATTCTATTGGGTTATGATGGAGCTGCTAATGCAACTTCTAATGCAGATTTAACATTTAGAAATGCAGGTGGAAATATATGTAATGTTCGAGATACTATGTTTTGGGGTCAAGGTTATAACAAATGGTCAAGTGTACCACACTGGAAAGATCCAGCTACTTTTAATCCAGGGACAAATCCCATAAATAGCTATTCTATTCCTGCTGGTACTTATTATATCCATTTTTCTAATTATAATAGTGTTACCCCAAGTTACGCTGGACCTTCGAACCTTACTTTTGAATTTATACCTTATTGTGATGGAGGTTCATATCCAGATATTGCAGCAGAAGGTAGTAGTACTAATATTGTAGATGGAGATGATACGCCTTCTGCCACAGATGATACAGATTATGGGATAATAGTTTCTGGATCTTCTGCTATTAGTAAAACATTTACGATTAAAAATACAGATCCAACGACAGCATTGAATATTTCTAATGTCGCTATTACAGGAACAAATGCCGCTAACTTTTCAATAACGACTTCTCCAGCCAGTGTTGTAGCCGTAAATTCGAGTACGACAATGACGGTTGAGTTTACACCAAATACAATTGGAGAAAATACAGCAACGATAGAAATTACAAGTAATGATTGTGATGAAAAAATATTCAACTTTGATATAAAAGGATTTGTAACCGCTATTACTCCTTCTGCGACTCGTGGAAATATGTTAGACTTAAACGGTACTTCGGATTATGTTAATATCAATGCTGTGGCAGGAAAAATGGATGGCGAAAATGACTTTACGCTTGAAGCATGGTTTAATGCAGATTTAACTCAATCAGGTAATGATAGAATTATTTCTATCAATACTTCCAGTGGTGGAAATGTTTATTTATTATACTTAGATGATGGCGTATTAACAACTTATGATGGTAATAATTCAGATCCTTTTGGAAATGATCTTCGAGGTACAGGTTGGCATCATATCGCTATTGCAAATAATCGTTCAAAAGATTATATTTATTTAGATGGCGAATTTATAGGAAATCTTAATTGGAATTCTTTTCCTGATGATTTTTCTGCTGCTGATCAATGGAGTATCGGACAAGAGTTTGATGGAGGTTCTACTGGCGATTTTTTCAAAGGACAAATGGACGAAGTTCGAATTTGGAAAGATATGCGAACAGAAGCAGAAATCAGAGAAAATATGCACTTAACTTTTTCAGAAACAGATATTGCAGCTTCGCCAAATTTAGTGGCTTATTATCAATTTGATAATGATGATGCAGCAGGAACAGTTGATGGTGTAAAAGATATTTTAGGAAATCATGGAACTTCTGTTGGTGGAACGTATGCTGCTTCTGAAGTTGCTGTTGGAGCAGGAATTTCAGTTAGCAAAACGATTGATGTTGCCACAATTTATACTTTTACAGGAACAGATGTTGAAATAATTTTCTCTTCCTCTACTACTCCGCCAAATGGCGATGTTGTTGTTACTAAAATTACATCTGAAACAGTTAAAAATCCTTCTGCGAATGAAATGACAAATACGACCGATAGTTATTGGATTATTAGAAATTATGGTTCAAGTCCAATATTAGCGAATCTAAGATTTGTGTTTGAACAGGGTTTTCTTGATGATGATATAAAGGCAAATCATACAATACATAAACGAGGTTCTAACGAATTTGAAGTAGTGGATTGGATGGATTTGTCACCAACTTTTTTGATAGAAGATACTGAATTGATTGGACTTACTGTTACAAGCTTTAGTCAATTTTATCTATCTTCAAATACTTCTGATTTTCAACCAGCAGTTTTACCAATAGAATTATCGTACTTCAAAGGACAATTAACAGAAGAAAAAACCACAGAATTAATTTGGCAAACCACAACAGAAGAGAACAATCAAGGATTCGAAATTCAACGAAGTACAAATGGAAAGGAATGGGAAAACATCGGTTACAAATCTGGAAATGGAACTTCTGTTCAAATCCAAAATTATGAATTTATAGATTTCGCTCCTTTAGCAGGAATGAATTATTACCGCTTGAAGCAAATGGATTTTGATGGACAATTTGATTATTCTGATATTATTAGTATTGAAAATAAAAGAGTTGATAAACCTGTAAAAGTTTATCCAACCGTTGTAAAAGACCAATTAACGATAGAAAACGGCGAAGGAAACGCAGCGATTTTTAATCTTTTAGGACAACCAGTAAAGCAGTTTGCAGTAAACAGTCAGCAGGTTACAATTAGCATGTCTGATTTGTTGAAAGGTCAATATTTGATTCGTATTATGAAAAATGATGGAACGATAGTTACCAAACGTTTTTTGAAATAAAAATTTCTACTATTACAATGACTCAAAAGTTATTGATAACCAAACGTAGAACGGACATTCCTGTCCGTCGTGAAAGTTCAAAAATTGAAATACATAGGTAAATAGAACGCATAGAAATATTTGTGTTTCCACAAAAATACATTTTGCGTATGCAAAATCTAGGCTCTTTATGATTCTATGTGGTTTACAGTAGCGGCTGCTTTAGCTGCCGTATGAGTTTGTGATATTTTCGGCAGCCCCGAGGACTCGGGGCCGTTACTTAGCATCAAAATATTCAAAACCATGTAAAATCATAAAGAACCAAAATCTATGTGTCCTATGTC
>JBGCFH010000183.1:0-13570 GCA_045106825.1 Saprospiraceae bacterium
ATTCTACTGCGAGATACAACTCGTTTAGATAGTTTTTGACTCCTTGCTATTTCTTCCAAAATTTCCAACTCCTTTTTTGTTACTAATTCAGTATTATTTGACATAATGTAAAGTTACTTAAATTTATGTCTTAACGTACTATTATCATTATTTTCATTTTGAATGATATTGAACTATTTCTAAAAAAAGAATTGGAAAACACTTTTAAAGTGTTTTCCAATATTAAATATTAATTATTTTATATCTATTCGACCAACAATCAACCGAAAGTGACACAATCTAACTCAATTATCGAATTGGTTTAACCGTATAACCAGCTGCCTTCAACAAGTTAATAACACCTTGTTTGCCAGGTAAATGTCCAGCACCAACAGCAAAGAAAGTTGGTTTTTTCTTCGCCATTTTTTCGATTTTCGGAATCCAGTTTTTATTACGAGTAACTAATAGAATGTCCTCAAATGCTTCCATATCACTATCACTTGCCATAATCAATTCATACAAACCATCAATATCTTGCTTTTTGTATAATTCAACCATTTCATCCATTGTATTATCACCTTCTTCGCCATCGCCTTTTACCGCTTCTACCAGCATTTGAGCTTGATCTTCATATGGAATACTATCGAACATACTCATTTGATATTTGACAGTTTCCAAACCATCAATTTTCATATCTCGTTTTTGAGCTTTTTCCATCAATTCCATTTCGTAAGACATCGTTTCTGCCATTCCAGCTTGTCCACCTTCTGCAATCATCATACTTGTAAACATTGGTTTGATTCGGTCAAACATGGAGATAGACATTCCCATTTCATCAGAAAAATAGTCAGAAACCGCTTCATATTCTTCTTCTGTTAGTAAATCTTGAAGTGATGTTCCTTTTTTCATACGCACACTTCCGAGCATACTAAACATCATCATCATTGAGTTTTCCATATTAATCTCCATCACCAACGATTCTGTAGCATTGAATTTTTCGTCCATAATGTCTGTCCAAAAATATTCATCTTTTGCGATGATATGGATTGTACCAAATAAGTAAGAAGATTGTTCCAAACCATTACCCGAAATTTCCCAAAGTAGAGAAGATTTATTTGTTGATTGACTTCCGTCAACATCAAGCGGTGCATAATGCGTTTCTGAATCACCTTCAGCAGGTTTAACAGGTTTTGGTTCAGTTTGAGCAAACATTGTTGTTGTTACAAAACCTAGCAATAACAGTAACCATAATTTAATTGACTTCATATTTTTTTATTTTTTTGTAAATGCTAATTTTCTACCTCATCCCTAACCCTTCTCCTAAAAGAGAAGGGAACAGAAAGTAACTTACTCAAGCCGTTGAAGCTGAGTGTTGCTCCCTTCTCCTTGAGGAGAAGGGTCGGGGATGAGGTCTAAAAAGAACGATAATAAATGTTAATTTTCATACTTGAAACGCAAAATCTCCAATAAAAGGTCATTAAACAACAGCTTTTGACAAACCTTAACTTTTTATGGACAAAGTAACACATACATTCTTGCTTCTGCTACTTTTCTAAAACCTTAAACGGATCATTAGTTAATCCAAAAGATTCTAAATCTTTTGACGTTTTCAAATTGGTAATTGTTACATTCATCTTATCAGCGATATAATGATTTTGAGCGATTTTTGCACCAGTTTCCGTTGTTGTCCAATCTTGCCAAGATGTCGTTACACCACCAACAGGAATAATTTTCACCCACATTTTCCAAAATTGAGGCATTCCATTATCATCAATAATCCACAAATAAGAATCGCCTGGCGTAACACCTCCAGATGCATAAGTTATCAATAATGCTTTTTCGCCATTGTTTAATATCACCAATCGTCGTTCCGTTCCTTTATCAAAAACCTTTGAAGGTGCATTCAACCAAAATGAATCGTTAGCAAAAAATGACCAAGCTTTTTTGACTAATTTATCTGCTTTTTTGCCTTCGACTTTTGTACCATTTTCAAAAGCAACGCCAGTCAACTCATCTAAAATCACATACACTTCATAATCTGACCATTTGACTTGAACCCAGTTTCGGTCTTTATCCCACAAAAAATCGTGTCTATCCGAGAATGTCCATTGCACAACACCAGTCGAATCCCAAGCTGGTTTATTAATCGCTACCAGCACTTTTTCTGCCAACTTATCCGCTTCTGCACCTTGTTCACCTTCTGGCAATGGTTCGTTAAAAATCAAAAATAATGCAATCAAAATTCCCATAATAATTCCGATAATTATACCTAAAACTTTAAAAATCTTTAATACTTTTCGTTTCATAGACGTTATATATAATGTTCGAGTGTTTGAATGTTTGATTGTTCAAATGTTCTTGATAACGCTCAAACAATTAAACATTCAAACATATAAAACATGAAATCACTTATTTTTTTCTTATTACTATTTTTTTCAATTATTAGTAATGCACAAACACCAACTTATGTTCAAACATTTGGCTCGACAAATATCGAACAAATCGGCGGTTTACAAGCTAATTCGCAACACGAAATCTTCGTAGCTGGAACTTATGGCGATGATATGACGATTGGAAATAATAATTTATTAATCAATGGATTAGAAGATATTTTTTTGTGTAAAAAAGATGGAAATGGTCAAACGATTTGGACGAAAACGTTTGGTAGTAATGACCGAGATAAAATCACTGGATTTCGATTATATAATGATACTTCGCTGTATTTTTCTGGCATTTTTTGGGATAATATTACGTTTGATAATTTTAGCCTTTCGGCAAATGGTAGTTCCGTTTTCATTGCAAAATCCGATACGTTAGCTAATATCATTTGGGCGAAAGCTATTGACGGAAGCGGCTTGTTAAATGTCAATGAAGGAATAACGGATTCGCAAGGGAATTATATTATAACTGGTTCATTCTCTAATGATTTGTTCTTTCCAAATACGACTTTGACAGCAGAAGGAATAGAAGATGGATTTATAGCAAAATACGATGAAAATGGTAATTTTCTTTGGGCGAATCGCTTTGGTTTTCAACAACAAACGATAGCGACAAGTGTTACAACAGATGGTTTAAATAACGTTTATGTTGCAGGACAATTTAATGGTCGAGTGATTTTTGGAAATGATACACTTTGGGCTGCTGCGAATGATTTCGATATATTTTTAGCTCAATATGATGATAATGGAATTTTCCAATATGGAAAACGATTTGGAGGAATTTTCGATGATACGAATCCGAAATTAGGTATCGGAACTTTTGGAAAAATAGTAATGGCTGGAACATTTATCGGTTTACTCAATCTTGATGCTCAAACTGTAATTCAGACAAATAGCAACATCGATAGCGACATTTTCTTATTGACTCTGGATCAAACCGGCAATTTATTGACTTCCAATCAATATGGCGATATTACTAATGAAACACTGGTGAATTTGACTGTAAATTTCGATGATTATTACTTATCTGGCTTTTTTAATACTTCTACAAAAATCGGAAATGTAACTTTGACAACTTCATTTGCGAATCTTCAAAATCTTTTGATACGAACGTCACACCTTGATTTGAATAAACAACCAAATGTGATTTCTTATGGAAGTACACAGCCGAGTTCTACAAACTTTGTTGTTCCGTTAGGTGTTCCGATTGATGATGCGATTATAGCAGGAACGTTTCAAGGTGCAATCAGTGTACCTGTCGCAACGCCTTCGCCAGTTTCTAATGGTTTTACAGATGTTTTTGTAGTTGGTTTGACTTTTCCACCAGTTTCTACTTCAACTATTTCGGATGATTTCAATATCAATATTTTCCCAAATCCAGCGACAGATTTTGTTAATATTGAAGTGAATGATTTAATTATCCATTCCCCAATTATTATCGAAGTAATCAACACTGTCGGTCAAGTGAAACAAAGGTTAAGCATCGACAACAATAACCAAATTCAAGTTCCAGTCTATCATTTGCCGAAAGGCATTTATTTTTTAAGAATGGAAATTGATGGAAAAATTGTCGTTCGGAAATTCATGAAAAATTAAACTCCACAGTAGCGGCTGCTTTAGCTGCCGTATTTTGATTTTTCTTTTCTTATACGGCAGCTAAAGCAGCCGCTACTGTGGGACGTAATTCCAATTAACGTAAGTATATTTCCAATTATCTGTAGATTCTACAAGTCCTGCTTTTACAGGATTTTGGAGGATATAATTAATAACATTTTTGAATTCTTTATCATCTCTAATAAAGTGATCATAACTATCTTTTGCCCAGACTTTATTTCCTGTATTATTTAAAATTAGATTGATTTCTCGAGCAGAACCACCTTTTATATATTGCATGACTTGACTTAGTTGAGTATATTCTAATTCTTCATGATTTAATCGAAATTGCTCATTATCTAATAATTGACGTTCAAAATTAGCTAAAAAGTGAACATGATTAGGCATAATGCAATATGCGATTAGGCTGTAATATTTATCATGATATTGTTTTAATTTTTCAGAAACGGTTGTTGCAACTTGAGGTATATTGAGAATACATTGACCTATTGGATTTTTATCTAATACTTTTTCATATTTCACAAATTGTCGTTTTCGTTCTATTTGTAATCGCTTTTCATAATCGGCAGGGAATTGTTCTTTCATATCTTCTTTTATCATTTGCCATTCATTTTTTAATTCTCTTAGAACTGAAGTTGGTAATGAATCATTTAATCGAAAAGTGATAAAAAATGTTGCTCCGATTGGTGCGATATGTGGTAATCGATTTTGATAATAGGTTTATATGGATTTTTTATTTTTTTTATTCTTTTTATACGGCAGCTAAAGCAGCCGCTACTGTGGGATTTTATCAATCATGTACCAAACGAAATCCATTCATCGTATATTCGTTATCATCGGTATTCGTTCGACGAGCCGTTGTGCGACAATATTTCGCATAATTGAACCATGAACCGCCACGCAATACATGATAACGATTGTTACTATTCGTGTTTTTAGGATTGGAAGTTGGACTATTTTTATAATAATTTTTGTCATACCAATCGCTGCACCATTCATAAACATTGCCGCTCATATCGTACAAACCCAATTCGTTTGGACGTTTTGAACCGACTTTGTAGGTTTTGCGATTGCTGTTTTTGCTGTACCAAGCGACGTCGTTGATGTTATTGCTTCCTGCGAAAGTGAAGTTTTTGGATTTTTGTCCGCCTCGTGCGGCGTATTCCCATTCGGCTTCGGTTGGTAAGCGATAGTTTCGACCTATTTTTTTGTTTAAGGTTTGAATGAAGTTGTTCGCATCTTTCCATGACACATTATCGACTGGACAATTATCACAGTTTTTATGATAATTATCGTTGTTTTTTCCCATAATTTCACGCCATTGTTTTTGAGTAATTTCGTATTTAGAGATAGAGAACGATTTGAGTTTTACGGTATGAACTGGCTTTTCGTTGGATTTGCCTTTTGTGCTTCCCATTTGAAATGTTCCGCCTTGAACTCGTACCATTTGATGAGCAAAGTTATCGGCTTGATATAATATTATTTTATCGGTTTGAATTTTGTTTGGAATTATTGTTTTTTTAATAGTTGGTTTTGTAGTCGTTTTTTCTGGTATTTCAATTTTATTATTAGGCGTTGTTTTGATAGTTGGTAATTGATTTTTTATATCGTTTTGAATCAAAGAAGAGTCAATCAAACGTAAATCGTTTAAGCTATTATTTTTAATAAAACCTTTTATTCGCAATGGTTTTGCTGGTGATTGTTCTAATATCTTATTGGTGATTTCTGTATTGGTAATGTTCTTATATTTTAATCGTGCTTTAGTTTGAATTTCCTTGTTTTTAGGCGTTTCGATATGTTGATAACGCTTGATGAAATCGACTAACGGTTCTGTATTGCGAACGGTTTCATTTGATGCAATCAAATCATATTCAATTCCGATTAATTTATCAATTGCATTCGGTGAATATTTACTTTCGGGATATTTTTCTACGAATGCTAACAGTTCTTTTGTATCGCCATTTTCGGCTGCTGCAATTGCATCTGTGTAGGTGAAAGTTTCGACTTTTTGTAATGCTTTTTGTGTGTATTTGCTTTCTGAATTTTCATATTTATTCAAGAAATTTTCATAGCTGGATTTGTCATCTTGTAACGCAGCCATTTGATATTGTCCGCTTTCGGTCGTAAAAGCCCAAATTCCTAAAGTTCCGACAATCAATAAAATAAAAGCGGCTGCTATTTTACGAAATTGAAATCCTAAAAACGGTTGAGGTGTAATTGTTTTTGATGAACCAACTTCATAACCTGTTGATTTATAGAGTTCATCAGTAATAACTTCTTCGGTTACAATCGTCACAACTTCCTCCAAAACAACATCACGACGACGTTCTTTTCCACGAATTTCTTCTAATACTGAAACGACTAAAGTTAATTCGTGTTGACCTTCTCGAATCGGTTTGACATAGTAAATCCATTCGGTGTAATAACCTTCGTCTAAGAATTGATCTTTAGTATTTGGTGTTGTGATTTCAAAGGACTTTTCCTCATTTCTATCTTGCAAATCGACTTCCATCACTTCCGCTACTCGAACAGATTTGATGATTGTATCTTCTGTCATTTCGTAGTTTTCCAATAGTTCTTCTTGCAAATGTGCTAACCGAACGACGCATTTTGTTCGCTTTTGCAATTGCATTTGGTCAGGAATTCTACGTAATAAATGACCACTGTTTTTCTTTTTTGTTTTGGTAGTTTGTGTTTCTAAATCTTCGGGTTTGAGTTCATCTAAGTAGTCGATGATAGCTTTTGTTAATAATGCGTATTCTGAATTAAATGCTTCTTTAGTGATAAATTGAAATCGAATATCGTTGTTCAATTTGCTCAAACGAGTTTCTAACTGAATAATCTCATTGACTCGTTGTTTGTTTTGAATCAACATCAATTTTAGACGTTCTAAGACTTCGCCAACTCCATCTTCTGGAAGTAAGTTTTTGAGATACAATATTTTATCGTCGAAGTTTGCCATTGTTGTAAGTTGATTTTTAGATTCTTTTATTGGTAAAAATAAAGATATAGGAAATTTGATTAAAAGTAAAGTTGAGGTGAAAAATAGTACAATTGTACTATTGATTCATAATTCAATTAGTAACAAATTGTCCTCGAACAAAAACAAAATGAATGGTTCGATTGGCTAAACCGTATGATTTAGTCAATCAACTTATTCATAAAAACACATTTACAATGAAAAAACAAATGATGATTTGCTTGACATTTTTATGTCTTGTAACGACAGTGTTTGCTCAAAACGCAACGATGACTTTCTTGTTTCCTATTGAGGAAATCGCCAACGGATCAAATCAATTCCTTGCGACTGAAAACTTTGGTTTTGAAGTTGGTACAACTGGAGATGTTTATGGTTTGTATGATAAAAATAATCGAGCACGTAATCAAAAAATTGGAACGATAACAATTATTAAAATTGAAGGTATTTCGGTGTATTTTGATTATGAAAACAAAACAGATGTAACTATTAAAAAGGGAGATTTAATTGCTTTTGAAATAGACGTTCCGAAAACGAATCATGAACGTGTTTTGTATAAAATATTTGCGTTGAATATTCGATTTTTAGATGTTTATGACAAATTCGTTTTTGAAGGTTTTGATTTTGGTAAAATTGTATCCGAAGCAGAAGAAAAAGCGTTGATGAATAAGTTATTGGACGAAATTCATTTTGTCGGTTCTGCTATGAAAGAACAATCAGAAACGTTTCCGAAAATAACGGAAAAAGGTCGTTTTGGCGATACAGATATTTACTCTGCAATGGAAATGGCAACTTATGAAGATTTGCGTTCTTTTTTGCGATATGTTGAAGCGAAATCATTGAAATATCAAGGTCATACTTGGCGAATTTCGGAAGTGTTTGCAACTTGGGCAGATTCAGGAACGCCTTGTACTGCTGATGATATTAGTGAACTTTTATTGACCGATGATGAAAAAAGTTGGCAAAAATATAAACGTAATCTTACTAAAGAAGCTATCGAAGAAGCCGCAGAATCTTGGAGAAGTGAGGCAGAAGATTTAGCAAAAAATGGTGATTTTGATAAAGCCTTTACTTTAGTTGAAAAATCCATGAATCTTGGTGAAAAGACTGAAAATCAATCTATTATTGCTTGGTCTTATTATACGAAAGGTTACTTGTTTGGACAAGAAGAAAATATTAAAAAGTCTATCGAATATTACGAAAAGTCGAAAGCTATTTTTGATAAAAATGGTCAAAAAATAGAAACGATTGTCGTGAGATGTAATATCGGAAATGCTTTAAATTTAGTTGGTGAATACGAAACGGCTTTGAAGTATTTGGAAGAAGCGGAAAAGGCTCAATCTAAATTGGTAAAAGGAAAAACGGATAATGAAGTCATTAATAATTTTAGAGCATTGATTTTGAGAAATCAAGGTGATAGTTATACAGGTTTGGAGCAATTTAAGAAAGCATTAAAAAGCTACGAGGAAGCATTGACTTACGTCAAAAATGCAACTTCAGATAAAGGAATTACTCGCAAAATTATGATTTATAATCAAATGGCAGAAATGTATAAAGCGATGGGCGAAAGTGAATTGTCAGAGGAATATGCTCAAAAAGCAACAGATACTTTGATGGAAATGCTTTGGAATAATTGATACAGGCTTCTGGTAAAATAAAAGGTCGAACACTTGAAAAGCGTTCGACCTTTATTATTGACACTACAAATTATTTATAGTTCATCATTTATTATTACAATAAACCCATTCCGTTGAAGGTCTCCATTACTTTCGCAACGTGATCAGCAGAATTGTTTAACAATGCCATTTCGTCATCGTTTAATTGTAATTCGATTAATCTTTCGATTCCGTTTGCACCTAATTGAACAGGAACACCCAAGAACATATCGTTGATACCATATTCACCTTCTAACAAAGCACAACAAGGGAAAATACGTCTGTCATCTTTGACGATAGATTCTACCATTTGAGCAGCAGCAGCACCTGGAGCGTACCAAGCAGAAGTTCCCATTAATTTTACTAATTCTCCACCACCTTTTTTCGTGCGTTGAACAATTGCGTCTAATGTTTCATCATCAATCAACTCCGTTACAGGAATACCTGCAACTGTTGTATAACGTGGTAACGGAACCATAGTATCACCATGTCCACCCATTAGTACAGCTTGTAAATCTTTTGGAGAAACGTTTAATTCTGTTGCTAAGAATGCACGGTAACGAGCAGTATCTAAAATACCAGCCATACCGAAAACTCTTGATTTGTCTAAACCTGAAGCTTTGTAAGCTGCGAAAGTCATTACATCTAATGGATTAGATACGATAATGATAATCGGATTATCAGAATGTTCTAAGATAGATTTAGTAACAGAAGTAACGATTTTTGCATTTGTAGAAATCAAATCATCACGACTCATACCTGGACGACGAGGAATACCAGCTGTAATTACAACGATGTCAGAACCTGCAGTATCTGCATAATCATCAGTACCTTTCAAAGCAGTGCTGTAGTAATCAATCGGTGCTTGTTGCCAAGAATCCAACGCTTTACCTTTTGCAAAATCACCTTTAAGGTCTAACAATACAACTTCCTTAACAATGTCTTTATGTGCTAAAACATTGGCAACTGTTGCTCCTACATTACCAGCTCCAACTACGGTTACTTTACTCATTATTTCTATTTTTTTAGTTATAAATATTGAAAGTGAAATTTCAAACGTTTTGAATAGATATTAGACAAAGGAAATAATAAATCCAAGCGTCTAATCTTTAAACTTAATGTATTCAACTTCAAAAAGTTGCACAAATGTAAGTGAAAATTCGCTTATATGGGATAATCATTACAAGTTTTTAGTGAATTGTGATAGTTATCATTTTTTAGTTTTAACAGAAATCGGTCAACTTGATGATTAATTATATTGTTTTGACAATTAATGACGGATTTTGGACAGTTTTCAGCATTTTTTTTTGCTAATTTTGCATGAGTAATCGTTCATAAATAATCATAACTAATTTTGGTTTTTTTCTGATTATATTTTTTCAAAAATACTTATTAATACAACCACACGGTTATTTACACTTTTGAATGGTCTAATCGAATAATGATTTCAAAATTTTATTTATACTTATTTATGAACGATTACTTAAACTTAAAAATACACACTTTATGAAGCAAGTATTCAACATTTTAATTGTTCTATTGCTATGTTTACCAACGTTTGTGTTGGCTCAGAATAATGAAAATCCAGTATGTGGAACAGAATTTACACCAGAAATGAAAGCTCGATTAATAGAGAATATCGAGACAGCAAAAAGTCTTAATCTATCATCATCATCAAGTAGAACTACTCAATATATTAAAGTGAAATTTCACTTAGTAGCAAATAATGATGGTACAGGACGCATTTCACAAGCAAAAGTTTTTGAAGCACTTTGTGCTTTGAATCAAAATTTTGCTGACCAAGATGTTATCTTTTATTTGGAAGGTATCTATGAGATGGATAATACCATTGTTAATACTCATAGCAATCCTGCCGGAGCAGCAGTACAGATGAGTATCCGTAAGAATCAGCATAATAATGCTATGAATGTTTTTGTATGTAGTTCTGTTAATTCAGGTAGCGGAACACCTGGTACAACTTTAGGATATTATTCTCCTAATCACGATATTCTTGTGCTTCGTTCTAATCAAATAAACGCAACTTCTGTAACATTTACACATGAAGCAGGACACTTTTTTAGTTTACCTCATCCATTTTTGGGCTGGGAAAGTACAGATTATCACGCAAATTATAGTGCATCAAATCCTCCTCCGACAACTGTGATGTGGGGTAATACTACTCATAATGTAGAGTTAGCTGATGGAAGCAATTGTGCGACAGCAGGTGATTTATTCTGTGACACACAAGCTGATTATAACTTAGGTTTTGGTTGGGGAAATTGTAATTATAGTAATGGTGCGGTTGATCCGACAGGTGCATTAGTTGATCCTGATGAGACTTTGTACATGGGATATTTTCTTGATGGAAATTGTCAAAATACTTTTTCAACTGAACAAAAAGGTGCAGTAGCAGCAGATATAGCACGTTTTGGACGTAGTTATCTTAGAGGAACTCCTTCTACGACTGTTCAAGTAGCTTCTGTTGCGAACCTAACTGCTCCTGCAAACAATGCTACAACTCAGTTTTATGATGAAGTTTTTCTAAACTGGGACGCTGTAGCTGATGCGAATCAGTATTACATCGAAGTGAATAGATTCCAAAACTTCTCACTAAACGGAAAAATTGATGAGGTAATGGTAACTAATAATAGTTATCTATTGACGGGTTTGAGTGCAAATACAACTTATTATTGGAGAGTAAAAGCATTTAATGAAGTATCTTCTTGTGCTGGTTTTTCTTCTACAAGACAGTTTAGAACAAGTTCTTTTCCAGTTAGTACATCTGGAAAACTAAAAACTACAGAAATTAAATTAGAACCAAATTTTGCAAGTGAAGGTCAAATCGTTAATTTGAATATTCAAACAAAAGAAAAAATTGATGCGACAATTCGTATTATTAATTTAAACGGTCAAATTTTAAAAGATGAGAATCTTACCTTACAATCTGGTACACATATTCACAGCGTAAGTACAGAAGGTTTGTCATCAGGAGTTTATATCGTAAATTTACAAACGGCAAAAGGTCAAATCAATGAACGATTGGTAATTACAAACTAATTTTTAAATCGAAAATATTTAATTTACAATTAACAAAAAGCTGACTTTAACAAAGTCGGCTTTTTGTGTTTAAAGGGTTTTCATTAATTTTAAATTTTGAATCATTACAATACAACTTATCAATTATGAAAAAACAGATACTTACCGCTTTTTTTATAAGCTTCTCCATGTTACTTTTTGCACAAGAAAAACCAATACCAACAGAATTTCATCCTTGTGGAACAGCTCCTGTTAAATCAGAATGGCTAAAAAATTATCAAAAAAATCCTTCCGCTTTCGCTGAATATTCACGCAATCAAACGACTTTATATCCTGCGATGACCTTACATATTGTTGGAAGTGACGACGGAACTGGATATGTTAGTTATATAGATTTATTAGATGGTTTTTGTGGTCTAAATATGGATATGGAACAAGCCGATATTCACTTTTTTATTCATGGTGATATGCACTTTATTGATAGTTCAGGTTGGTATAATCATTCGACTGTTTTGGAAGGTGCTGATATGATGTTTGCCAATAATGTTGATAGTACATTGAATTGTTATATCGTCGGAAACCCAGCAGGAAACGCTGGTTATAACTTACCTTATGCAGGTATTGCAATGTCAAAGGGCTCTGCAGGAAATATAAATAGTAACACTTGGGCTCATGAAGTTGGGCATAACTTCTCTATACAACATCCGTTTTTGGGTTGGGAAGGTGATACTTACAATTATAATACACCGACACCAACGACGGTAACCTATGACTATACTTATTTTAAAGATACCTTGATTATAGATACAACGATTATAGATACAGCCTTTGTTGAGCTTGTTGATGGTAGTAACTGTACATTTGCAGCGGATGGATTTTGTGATACACCACCGGATTATTTATCAACTGGCTCAAATTGTAATGCACAAGGGTTAAGTCTAACGTTACAAAAAGATCCAAATGGTGTAGATTTTCGTTCTGATGTAACTAATATTATGACTTATGGTAATGATGCTTGTGGTTCAAATTTTACACCCGAACAAATAGCCGCTATGCGTGCTTATTTACAAACGGTTCGTTCGCCATATTTGGGCGTAGATTCCAATCCAATAATAGCAGAAATTAGTAATGCTCCTAATCAAGTAAGTCCAGCAGCAAGTGGTGTCGAACAGTTTGATTTTGTAGAGTTAGAATGGAATACAGTTACGAATGCAACACATTACGCTGTACAAGTTAGTCGTTTTCCTTCTTTTTTGCTTTTAGAATATAATGCAATTACAACAGATACAACAGCATTGATTACGTCACTTCAAAATAATAGAAGTTATTATTGGAGAGTTAAAGCCTTTAATCAAGGCTATACTTGTGCACCGACGTCACCAACAGTATCATTTCAAACAGAAAATTTGGTTCGCACCGAAAATATCGAAAGCGTTGAGCGATTTGGTATTTATCCAACGATTATAGAAAATGGTCAAAACTTGACGGTTGAAATCACAACTCGTAAACGATTTGAAACACAATTACGAATTTTTAATATCGCAGGACAACAGATGTTAAATCAACCATTCAATGTCAATATTGGTAAAAATCAAGAGATTATTACTTTACCAAACCTTGCCGGAGGAACATATATCGTTCAAATTCAAACGGAAGAAGGTATGATTAATGAAAAAATTGTCGTGTATTAATTGATTATTAAATAGTTATGTTTTTTTTTACTTCATAAAAATTCACGTTTCGCTGAAACGTAAAATAGAAATCACAATTGCTAAATTTTGCTTCGCAAAATGCTTTTTTCACGCAGATTCACGCAGATTCACGCAGATTCACGCAGATTCACGCAGATTTTCTAATAATTGGTAGAAAAA